>JAZQVF010000106.1:0-8386 GCA_045631675.1 Candidatus Stercoripulliclostridium sp. | reverse complement strand
GAAATCAAAGAAGAAAACAAGTGTATGTGCGAAGAGTTTCGCGCTCAAATTGCAGATGAAAACTTTGAAGGCTATTGCCATTGTATGCTTTACTACAAGAGCAAGTAGATATAACTCATATTGCTAAAGTGTTAAAAAATACAATAATATCCGTATCCTAAGATACAAAAAATGTCTTAACGGCAATTAGTGTTATACCAACTATCAAGACTATAAACATTCCCCAACCCATAGATTTTGTTTGGCAACGACTTGCAAACGTCCTTTGGGAGACTGTGTTTTCTTCCTTAGCGTTTTCTTCCTTTTCTATTTGCGTATAGACGTAGTAAAGCAAATGCTCGTCTTTGTAATCATGCTTTCCATCAAAATTCAAGTCCATATTTTTTCTCCTTAGTTAACGTGTAAAAAGCATAACAAAAACTTCAAAAAATCACAACCGATGCTTGTCCCAAAAATGGGACAAGCAATTTATTTTCGGCTTACTTGTCCCTAAATGGTTACACCCTTAAAAACAACTGTTGACAACGACCATTGCGCTATGTATAATAAGAGCAAGGTTGCTGTTGGTTTTGAAAATACCTCCTTTGGGGCCCGTGAGAGCCTTAATCTCACACCTCTCTTTAATTTATTGCATAGGGTTTTCTTCGCTCCTTTACTTTGTTCTCCTATGCAAAAAAAAGAAAGCCGTTTGGCTTTCTTTTTTATTTTATTTTTATTGATATACATACTATCTTGATTTATATTGTATGACATGTTAAAATAAATACGAATATAAATAAGGAATATTTCTTTAAATGTCATATATTATTGTAGGTGTAGTTATATTTGTTATACTTGCTTTGGTCATCTTTTTAAAGTCGGCTCAAGGTAGGGGGAAAGTTGGTGAATTAAAAGTAAGATGTATTATTGGTTCAAATAATCCAGGGAAACGTTATGTTATAAATGATTTAACATTAGCCAATAATGGAAAAACTGCTCAAATAGACCATGTTGTAATTAATTCTAACGGCGTATTTATTATTGAAACTAAAAATTATTCAGGAACAATATATGGTTCTGAGAATCAGTTGGAATGGACGCAAGTTTTGGCTTATGGCAAAGTTAAGAACAAATTTTACAATCCATTAAAACAAAACGCTACTCATGTTTATTGTGTTAGTCAAATTATTGGAAATCTTCCTATTTACTCTTTGGTTGTATTTACAAAGAATAATGTTCAAAATATTGATAGTTCGAATGTTATACCACTTTCTCGCCTAAGACAAAGATTAAAGCAAGGATGTCAACAATTAACCTTAGAACAAATGGAAAAAGCATATGATGAATTAATTTCAAGTAAAATTGAAGTTTCTCGCAAAGAACATATTAATAACATAAAAGAGCAACAATTAAATTTAGAACGTGGTATTTGTCCAAGGTGTGGCGCTAAACTTGTTTTAAGAGATGGCAAATATGGAAGTTTTTTAGGGTGTTCCAATTATCCCAAATGTAGATTTATTAAGAAAAAGTAAAATTAAAAAAGAAAGCCGTTTGGCTTTCTTTTTTATTTAATAAAATGGACCTTATCTTTTTCAAACTGATCTCTTTCTTCCTTTTCTTCTTTAGGATAACCTATATATATGGTGTTTAATGGTATATGATGTAAAGGAATGCCGAGTATCTTTCTAATTTTTTTCTTAGCGCCTTTTTGTGGATGAGCGCCACACCAAACGGAGCCTAATCCAAGGTCGGTTGCTCTAAGCAGAATATTTTCCGTTGATGCACTACAATCTTGAATCCAATACTCTGCCATTTTTAGGGGTAGTGAATTGAGTAGATTGCCACAAACGATAATAGCAAGAGGGGCTTCAATTTTTGAAAACGCAGATGCCTTTTTAAGTGCGTTTAGTTTTTCTTTGTTTGTAACGACGTAAAATTCCCAAGGCTTTTTGTTAACGGCACTTGGTCCACTCATACCTGCGTGAAGTAGTTCATCTATAAATTCTTCACTTATGGGCCTATCTTCAAATTTTCTGATACTTCTTCTTTTGAGTAATACTTCTTTTAATTCCATATACTTTATTTCTTTTTAGACTCGTGGTGAAATAGATGCACAGGCTTATACTCCAAGTCAATGTTTGCTTTAGGGAGTTCCCAACGGAAATAGGTGGCAAGAAGTCTAATAACGATAACTATTGACATAGCAACGATGGTAGGGATCCAAGCATCTTTAATATAGTAATTCATTAGGTAATATACGCCTGCCCCAACGAGTGATGCAATGGCGTAAACGTGTTTTTTGAAGATATAAGGAGTGGTAGCAGTAAGGATATCTCTAAGTACACCGCCACCTACGCCGGTGAGTAGGCCAAGTAATATAGAAAGGAAGGGGTTATTGCTTATGCCTTCTATGAAAGCGACTTCAGTGCCGAGTACTGTAAACGCAGCAAGGCCGATAGCGTCAAAAATATTGTTTACTTGGTCAACTTTATGGTTGATTTCTTCAAACTTTTTTCTATAAACACAAGCGATAATAAAGTAAATTATGGATACGACTGCTGCAATTAAAATTAGGTGTAATCTTGAAAAGATTCTTGGTGGAGTAGAGCCGATTATAATATCTCTCGTTATGCCACCACCTACGCAAGTTATAATACCAATTATAACTACGCCAAATATATCAAGGCGAGCCTTGATTGCAACGTAGGCACCGGATATTGCAAAGGCAATAGTTCCAAGAATTTCAAGAACGATCATCGTTATGCTTGTGTCCATTTTTCACTCCTTGCACGTTAGTGCAATTTTATGAGTGTATTATATCACACTAATTTTAGGAATGCAAAGAAAGAAGATATAATTAGTTTTTTCTACCTAAATCTCCTAATATTTTCAACATTTCAGGGCTAAGCATACCGGTCAAATTACTCATATCCATATTCAATGGTTTTCCATAGTTTGGAGTTCCATTGTTTGAATTCTGAGTGCCGAAAAAGTTATTTCCATTCATCATAGAAAACAATTGCATCATAGTGCTTGGGTCCATACTACCACTTCCCCCCTTCTTATTTCCCATCATCATAAGAAGGGGTAGCATTTCCATCAAGTTCATACTGCTCCTTATTTTTTAAGATCTTCAATAAGTTCTTTCATTCGTTCTGATTGTTCTTTGCTTAAAATAGGGGATAATTTCTTCAAAAATCCGTCTAATACACCATTGTCAAGTTCACCATTTTTTCTACCTTCTTCTGCCGTCTTAAATAGTTCTTGCATAAGGCTTGCCTCATCCATTTTAGAGTATTTTTCAATTGCTTCTTCAGGAGTTAGCACTTTTTTATCTTTGTTTTTCTTTTTGATGTATTCGTTTATATCCATACAACCTCACTCTTCGTAATATATGCTTTAATTTTTAAATTTGTTTCTATAGTAAATACTATTTTCACATAAGTTTCACTTGACTTATATTTACTTTTGTTTTACAATATATTTACTTAATTTTTTACACTAAAAAGACAAAGGTAAATATGAGATTAAACCCGACTTTAAATAGCGTTTTAAATGAGATTATGGCAGGGGATAGCACGGCAGTTTTGCTTTTTGCACCCAAGAAATATGGTAAATTAGATTTTATATCTGAACTTACCTCAAGATATTTCAAAAGTTTTTGTTTTTCTGCAAAGATGGACGATATGTACGAATTAAGTGTAACTCTTGCAGAAAGAGTGCTTAGTGACGATGCAGATTTATGTTTAAGATTAAGGCAACTTTTGTTTTGTCAGTCTAAATACAACGGCGACAAAACGGTAATTAACGTTGTTTTAGAAAAGGTTGCATCTTTAAAAAGAGAAGTGCTATTCGTGTTTGAAGACTTAGAAGTGCTTCCCAAAGATTTTGACTATACCAATTTCCTTTATATGGTTAAGCACGCACCTCAAAATCTTAAGATTTTGTTCTCATCTGATGAATTTTTATCAATAGGTCTATATGGTTTTGAGCCCAAATATCCTATGCTTGTTGAAGAAGATGCTTTAGACAAAAAAGAAAGTCTATACACGTACGATGAATATCTATCAGACCTAACGGAGGAGCAAATTGCCTTTTTGACTTACGTTGCTGAGGGAGAGATTATTCCTTCAGACCTAATAGAGCAAATTTATCCTGAAGGTGTAAGTATTCTTAAATATCTTTCAAGGAAGGGGGTATACGTTGCAGAAAGGGCAAGGGGAGAGGCTCAAAGCAAGGTATTCAAGTTAGACAAAGGTTTTTGTGCATATTTAAATTCCATTAAAGAAGAATATCAAAAGTACGCACTTTCATATTGTGACGTAGACTTTACCACCCGTCTTGTAAGCCATATCGTTGAAAATGGGACTAACTATTTTGAAAGTTTAGTTTTTGCAATAAACAAAAAGAGAATAAAGGAAGTAGAAATAATCGTTGAAAAGATACTACATTCCCCCATTCATATCCCAAGAATTGCTCATTTTTTAAAGAGCCACAAAGAACTTTTAAAGGTAAAGACGTTGAGTGGATATACCGAATATCCTTGTGTTTGTGCTATGCAAAACTTCCTATACGTATTGCAAAACTACAAGTTGGAAGAGGCTATTGAGCAATTAGAAATTTCAAAAGAGTATTATAAAAACAAAAACGATAGATTGACCTATTTCATAATTTCTGCAGTTGAGTGCATGGCGTACGATCAAATGGGAGAAAGGGAAAAGGTTATTGCTATTCTTAACGAATCCGATAGTTTTGCAAAGGAGAATAATGAATTTGCATATATCGGTTTTGTAACCAAGATGCTTTTACCCGATTTCCCAAGATATTTCTCACTCAAGCCACAAGAGATTGAAGAATTGCTTAATCGTGAGGAATTAAAGAAGGAATTTTGGTATTTAAAGATGCTTGAAGACCTTGAATTCTTGTACTATTCACTTGGCAACTACAAAAAGTGTATGGAACTTGCAGAAAGGTTAAAGTCAACTTTACACGGATACGTAATTCCACCACGTCACGTTGCAATGATATACTACGACAATGCAGATATGACGATGGTTGAAAAGAAGGTTGACGAGGCTCTAAAGTTTGCAAAGGAAAACGATCTTCATGAAGACATTCATATGCTTTATACTGCTAAGAGTTTGGTATATGCATATAGGGGCGAGTACAAGCAATCTATTGAATATTCCACCTTATCACTTGCTAGCATAGGTAAAGAAGATAGTTATGAAAAGTTCTTTACCATTATGGAGCGCGTATGGCAACACGCTAAGATAGGGGAGCATAAGTATGCACAAGCACTTGCTAATGCCTATCTTGCTTATACGAGAGCAAAGGCTCCTGAGTACGTACAATTTATGGCGTCTGCACTTGCTTATACTTTGTATAAGATGGGTAGGACGGAAAGTGCTTATCAACTTGCAAAGGAGACCATTCAACTTGGTGCAAATCGTTCCATTGCTTGGCTTATGAGTATGGGTATTGCAACCAACCATCTACTTTCAAGGGGAGAACTTCAAGATATAGACAGTTTACTTTCCAACTTAATTAGAGCATCACACACTCACGGAATGAAGATGCTCATAGTAGACTATGCAAACGACGTATTTGCTCCCATCTTAGGATACGCGCAAGAGAGAAACGTTGAGCCTGATATGATTGAAGAGATAATGCACGCAGTACGCATTAAAGACGGCGACAAGCACGTAAGTGCCGACGTGAAAATCAAGATGTTTGGTAACGTTTCAATTACTGCAGGTGGAAAAGAGATTCAATGGAAGACGAGAAAGTCTAAAGACCTATTTATGCATTACGTACTTGCAGGCAAGGTAGGAATGGATAGGGGTGTAATTTTAGACCTACTTTGGAAAGATTATCTTTATGAAAGTGCAATCAACAATCTTAAGACCACTAACAACATTATAAGAAAGACGCTTGACAATTACGGAATAGAGTATAAACTTCAATATATTAACTCTCGTTACTCCATCAGCATTGAAAACTTGGATAACGAGTATGAAAGATATAGACAACTAATTGAAAACTTTAACAAGGAAAGCGACTATCTTCACAAGGCTGAATTAATGGATCAAATTTTGAAGATTTATCGCGACGACCTATGCGTTGACGTCAACTATCCCGACTTTGAACACGAACGCACTTCTATAAAGCAAGAGTTGATTATAAATATAATCAAACTAATAAGGGGGCTTGCAAAGGCAGGGGAGTATTTAGAAAGTAAACGCTTCCTAAATTCCTTAATGCTTATTGATGAAGACAACGACTACAACCATATGGTATACGAACTTGACAGATTTATAAACCTAACTAAATAATATGAACTACTCAAAAGAATGGAAAGATTATAAAGTTATAGCAACGGGTAACGGCTACAAATTGGAAGATTTTGGTGGCATAGTGTTACTTAGACCTGACCCACAAATTATATGGAAAGAGCCTTTTGATATGCGTGCATATAAAGGACTTCACGCCGTATACGAAAGAAGTTCAACCGGCGGCGGTGAATGGCATAAACTTCGCCCGGTACCTGAAGAATTCAACGTAAATTGGAGAAATCTTAAGTTTTCACTTAAACTTATGGGCTTCAAGCATACAGGTGTATTCCCCGAGCAAGCATACAATTGGGGTAGAATGATAGACCTAATTGAAAACTCAGGCAGGGAAATAAAGGTGTTAAACCTATTTGCTTATACGGGTGGCGCAACCATTGCTTGTGCATCGGCAGGGGCAAAGGTAACGCACGTTGATGCAGCAAAGGCAATGTGTGAAAGGGCAGGTGTAAATGCAAAACTTTCCGGTTTAAAAGATAAACCAATTAGATATATCGTTGACGATTGCTTTAAGTTTGTTGAAAGGGAAATCCGCCGTGGCAATAAGTATGATGCCATCATAATGGACCCACCAAGTTATGGTAGAGGACCAAGAGGGGAAATGTGGAAGATTGAAAACAAGATTTTTGAACTTGTTGAACTTACTTCTAAAGTACTAAGTGATAATCCCTTGTTTTATCTTATCAACAGTTATACTACGGGGTTACAACCATCGGTTATGTCTAACGTACTTGAACTTGTGTTTGGCGAAAAGCCTCATTTTACAGATGCTTATGAAATTGGCTTGCCAACCGAACAAAAAAACATTATACTACCTTGTGGAGCAAGCGCAATGCTTGAGTTTGGGAAATAATTACTATGGAAAAATTTGACTACAAAGATCTCAATATCGTTTACGAAGACAACCATATCTTGGTTGTAGTAAAACCACAAAATCTACCCACCTGCGGAGATGAAACGGGCGATGATAACCTTCTTGACCTATTGAAGGAATATATTAAGGTTACCTATGAAAAACCCGGTGAAGTATATCTTGGACTACTACACCGCCTTGATAGACCTACTGGTGGTGTAATGGTATTTGCAAAAACTTCTAAGGCAGCCTCAAGGCTTTCAGAAAACATTCGCTCGGGCGAATTTGAAAAGCGTTATCTTGCAGTTACCGTAGGTGTTCCAAGAGATAAAAAGGGTATTCTTCGTAACGGACTAATTAAGGATGAAAAGCGCAATATAGTTACTTGCGTGCCACTACATATGGAAGGCGCAAAGCAAGCAGCACTTGAGTATAAAATCGTTGACGTAAAGGAAGGAAAGCAAAACGTAGCCCTTCTTGACGTACACCTTTTAACCGGTAGAAGTCACCAAGCAAGAGTACAACTTAATTTCATAAATTGCCCCATTTTTGGTGATTATAGATATGGTGCAAGCAAATCTCCTCAAGGCTATAATTTAGCACTATGGGCATATGAACTTCGTTTCCCACACCCTGTAACCAAAGAAATGATGGTGTTTAGAGTAAATCCACCACTTGATGAAGTGCCATGGAAGTTGTTTGATATAACTACTAAACTTGCCATAATCAAGTAAAACGCGTTATTTTAGCGAATAATTTCACAAAACTAAGTCTCCCTGCGGGGCGCAGTACTTCAGTACAGCAACCCCTTGGGAGACTTTCTTTTGCTCATTCTTCATCTAAACTAACGCGTTTTACCTAAACCTTGTTAAAGAGAGATATAGTTCCAACTTCATTTCTTTCAATATCGCGTTATTTTAGCGAATAAGTTAGAAAAATAATATTTTATATAGTTCGTTTAAGCCGTGTTAGTTTGGATGGTAGACAAGGCTTGAGTTTAACGCCGTATACCGCTAAAATAACACGGCTTATTATCCTTGACGCAAACACTTATGTTTGTATTTCTTGCCCGAAGGGTATTTCTTGCACCCACAACGTGGGTGTATTTATTGCCGAACGTAGTGAGGTATTTCTTGTTTATATATTCCTTGTGAGTGGAGCGCAAGCGAAACGAAGTTAATTCCGCATTTCGCATTTATTAAAG
>JAZQVF010000105.1:0-4307 GCA_045631675.1 Candidatus Stercoripulliclostridium sp. | reverse complement strand
ACGTAGGGAAGTTCCATAATTACGGATTCAATTTCAAACGGTCCAATACGATAGCCACTTGACTTGATTACGTCGTCAATTCTACTCATATACCAATAGAATCCTTCTTCATCTCTCCAAGCCATATCGCCCGTATGGTATAGTCCGTCGTGCATTGCTTTTTTGGTTGCTTCTTCGTTGAGATAGTAGCCTTTGTAAAGACCGAAGGGATGACCTTCATCAAGTCTAATAACGATTTCGCCAACTTCACCGTCCTTACAAGAATTGCCGTTTTCATCAACGATGTCAACGTTGTATTGTGGGGTAGGCTTACCCATTGAGCCAAGGCGTATATCGTTGTTTACAAGGTTTGCAATGGTAAGCGTAGTTTCCGTTTGACCAAAGCCTTCCTTAATCTTCAAGCCGGTAGTCTTATAGAATTGGTCGTATACTTCACGGTTGAGTGCTTCGCCTGCGGTGGTAACGTATTTAAGTGAACTTAAATCGTACTTGTTTATGTCGGCAAGCAAGAAGAAACGGAGCATAGTGGGTGGAGCGCAGAAGGTAGTAATGTGGTACTTTGCAAACAATGGAAGAATATCTTCTGCCTTAAACTTATCAAAGTCATAGGTGAATACGGCGGCTTCACTTAGCCATTGACCATAAAGTTTGCCCCAAACTGATTTACCCCAACCGGTGTCGGAAATGGTAAAGTGCAAGCCGTTTCTATCTACGTTATGCCAATACTTAGCAGTTACCAAGTGACCCAATGAATACTTTTGAGAGTGTGCTGCAATCTTGGGATAACCTGCTGTGCCAGAAGTGAAGTACATAAGGCATATATCGTCAATATAGGTATCCACTCTTGGGAATTCGGGAGATTGGAACTCCATTCCCTTGTCAAAATCAACCCAACCTTCACGAGTAACGCCACCAACTTGAATTAGTTTTTGAACGGTGGGAGAAATCTTTAGTGCTTCTTCACATTCCTTTTGCATATGCTCGTCGCCTACCATAATTACTGCCTTAATTTTTGCAGTGTTAAAACGATAGTCGTAGTCGTGTGCAGTTAGTTGGTGGGAAGCAGGTACTGCTATCGCGCCCATTTTGTGTAGTGCTACCATAGTGTACCAGAATTGATATCTTCTCTTAAGAACTACCATAACGGCATCGCCCTTCTTAATGCCTTGTGCTTTAAGGAAGTTTGCGGTACGGTTAGATTGTTCTTTTATGTCACGGAAGGAGAAAATTCTTTCGTTTTGGTCGTTGTCAAGCCAAACCATAGCCGTTTTGTCGGGAGACTTTTCTGCTATTGCATCAACGACGTCGTAGCCGAAGTTATAGTTATCTTCGGGGTGGAAGTCAAGTTTAACGAGTCTACCTTTTTCATCAAGGGTAGGAGTGATAAACTTATGGAAGATTTCCTTGTATTCTTTATTTTCAATTTCTGCTTCTTCTGCAGAAACTTCGTTGATTTCTGAAAGGGTTTTAGAATTCTTAATAACGACTGCTAAGAATTCGCAATCACCTTCGTAGGCAACCATACCGTGTGGAAGGTTTGCATTGTAGTAGATGGAATCGCCTTCGGTTAAAATGGTGGTATAGTTATCAACGGTAACGCGTAGTTTACCTTTTAAGATATAGTCAAATTCTTGGTCGTCGTGAGTGGAAACTTGAACGGGTTTGTTTGCTTCTTCCGGGTCATACTTAGCCGTTACCAAGAAAGGCTCTGCGCTCTTATCCTTAAATATAGCCGCTCTATGGATATACTCAAAGCCGTGTTCACGCTCTAAACTTCTACCTTCGCCCTTACGGGTTACTTGGAAACCGGTAAGGCGAGGGGTTTCGCCCGTGATAAGTTGAATGATATCAACGCCAAAGTGCTTTGCGAGTTTTTGAAGGAAGTTAAAGGTGAAGTCTACCTTACCTGCTTCGGCGTCGCGATACTCCTTTATGGAAACTTGAGCAACTTTTGCTGCCTCTTCCACGCTAACGTCAAGAGATTCACGCAAGAATTTAAGACGACTTGCAATTTGTTTGATTTCGTAATTACTATACATATTTTTATCCTTTTTGGCATTTATGCCAATAATTCTTATTTATTATATATTATTATGGGGCGAGTAGCAACAAATTCATAACAAAAATAGCACCACTCTTAGGTAGCAATTCAAAAAATATTTATTTGTCCTTTGTTAGGCTGGACTGAGCACTTAAAAATCTATCCCCTTAGGGGATAATAATTATGGAAATAATAATGGTAATTATGGTAGCAATAAGGATAGCCTTAGAGTTTAGGCTATTTTTAAAAGATATTGAGTTGTTCTTAAAAGTAGAACTCATCTTATTGCTCCAACGTTTTTTAGTAGTATACCACCATCATTTTTACATTTCAATAGTTTTGAAAAAATTTCAGGAATTTTATTTATTCTTTTTAAAGTTGAATTCGGGAATGGTATTTTCATTTTCCACCATACGCTCAAGAAGAACGTCGTAGAAAGGCTTGCGCATAAGAAGTTCGGCAACTATAAAGGCAATAAGCACTTCAACGCCTATCGTTAACACACCTGAAAGTGAGCCTGTAATTTCAATGAGTAGCACGACGGCAGTAATGGGGGTGCGTAGTACTGCGCCAAGGAAGGCGGACATAGTTATTATAATAAATGCGTTGTAGTACTCAGCGGGTATACCCATTGCAAGGAAAGCCTTTCCCATAAGAGCGCCTATCAAAGCACCGATAGTTAGCATAGGTATTAAAAGACCACCGGGAGATTCGGATGAGAATGCAAGAATGGTAAGGGCAACTTTAGTAATAAAAATTATAAGGAGAGCCCACCAAGTAAAAGACACCTTAGTAAGGTCTGCTACGAGCAGTATGCCACCACCAAGCCCTTCGGTTACGAATAAACCAACTACACCGGTAATAAGGAAAACCACCATTAGTTTCACAAGGGAAGGTACTTTTTTTAGAAACTTAATTTCACCGATAGAGCAAATTGCTTTGTTAAAAGCAAAAGCAAGCACGCCTGCAACAACACCAAGAAGAAGGAGTGCCCAAGTATATTCAAAAGGTATAGGAGTAAGGTCAACGTTGAGTATCGTTGCGCTCATACCAAGAAGATTTCTAAGTGCCGTAGATGCAATTATAGAAGTAGTAATAGCAGAGCCTGAGGCAAGAAGAATGAAGGGACTGAATTTTTGGTGCAACTCTTCAAGGGTGAATACGAGTCCCGCAATGGGAGCAAACAAAATGGAAGAAAAAGCACTTGAAGAGCCTGCGGTAGTAACGAGTGTATCAAATTCTTTTTTGTCCCCTTCCGTCAACTTTTTGCCCTTGTTAAGTTTGGAAACGCCACTGCCGATTGCGGAGCCGATGGCAACGGAAGGTCCTTCGGCACCAAGAGATAGTCCCGCGAAGAAGGAAACGAAAGAGCCGAGAATGGTGCCTACCAAAGTGCGCCACCAAACGATGGGTTTTAGTCCACGCAGTACCCCTTCCGTGCGAGGCACACCCGAGCCTTTAACTTCAGGGATAAACTTAATTATCACGTAAGAGAGGAAGGCAAGAATTAAGAGTGCAAGGATAAAAAGGGGGATAAACGCAGGGTTTTCCCGAGCGAGAGTATATAAACTCAAAGAGTTATGTTGTAAAAACTCGCTAACGTAACTAAATAGAGTAATTAGAATGCCGGAGCAAAGACCACTTAGTGCGCTAAAAAGCACTATGGGTAGACATTTTGCAAGATGCTCTTTATATGAAGTTTGACTTGATGGATACAATCTCTTCATATTATTTTAAAAGATTATCCTTTCTTAGGTTGAAAAGTTTCTTATTTTCTTCAAAGAGATTGTTACCGTTGGTGTCAATGGAAACGATAAGTGGACCGAAGTTTTTAACCTTAAGGGTATAAAAAGCCTCGGGCATACCTAAGTCAAGCCATTCTTGAGAAAGAACTTCTTCCACTTGAGAGGCACCTACGACGGCAGCGCCACCGGGGAAAACGCAGTGTATAACCTTATGTTCTTTGCAAGCAAGGGTGGTTTTTTCGCCCATACCACCTTTACCGATTATAACTTTAACGCCCGTGAGAGCAATGAAGTCGCTTTCATATTTTTCCATTCGCATAGAAGTAGTAGGGCCAATTGCTACGATTTCATATTTTCCGTTGCTTTCTTTTGTGATAGGTCCTGCGTGGAAAACTGCACCACCTACAAGGTTGGTTGATGGAATAAGTCCTTCTATAACTCTTCTTTTGTGGCCACTATCTCTTGCAGTAACGAGAATGCCGTCAAGGTACAAAACGTCACCGATTTTAAGGTCTAAAATA
>JAZQVF010000104.1:0-4078 GCA_045631675.1 Candidatus Stercoripulliclostridium sp. | reverse complement strand
GATACATTGATTGCTCTTTCTTGGTAAAAGTTCTAAGCGTTCTTGTTCCGCTTTCTTGGACTACCATAGTTTCAGTTTGATTTTCCATAGACTTTTCTCCTTATACTTTTATTATAACATAAAAGTAAACTTAGTCAAGATGGAGTCGGAAGTCGGAATGATTTTGATTAAAGGAACATATAAACAAGAAATACCTCACTACGTTCGGCAATAAATACACCCACGTTGTGGGTGCAAGAAATACCCTTCGGGCAAGAAATACAAACATAATATGTTTGCGTCAAGGATAATAAGCCGTGTTGTTTTGGCGGTATACGGCGTTAAACTCAAGCCTTATCGTGGCGCAGTACGGAAGTACAGCAACCACTCAAGGCTTTTCGTTTGCCTTGTCTACCATCCAAACTAACACGGCTTAAACAAATTATATTAAATATTAACTTGTTTCTTATTTTTCCAAGTTATTCGCCTAAATAACGCGTTATTAGAAGAAGTAAAGTTTGAGTTTGCTCTCACTTTAACAAGGTTTATGTAAAACGCGATTATTTAGATGAAGAACGCGAAAAAGGCGAATTTACGAAAGGTTGCTGTAGTAGACCTACTGCGCCTTGAGTAAATTCGCCTTTGACAAAGTTGTTCGCTAAATAATCGCGTTTTACGCTTGGCCACGTAAACGTTTCATCCATATAGGATTACCGTTTTCATCCGATGCAGTGTCGTAATTCTCCCCTGGCATAGTGTTAAAGGTTTCAGTATCGGAATAGTTCATTAAAAGTTGAATGGGATACTTGGTAAAACCACCGAGACTTATCATGTCCTTTACGTTTGCATATACGGACTTCCATTCACTTTCGTTATAGTCAATTGGCAACTTGGAAGAGTCATACCACATACCAAAAGCGCATACGGTAAGGTTTACGTAGTCTTCGTTTCTTGCAGAGCCCGTCTCCCTATTCTTTACCTTCATATCGTCGTACTCTTCGCCAGCAAGGACCTTTTTGAAAATATCGTTTATTTGTCCGTTGATGCTATTTGCCATTCCTGCAATGGGTAGAGAATCATCTTCTAAGAGTGCAAGGTCAATATCCTTAATCTTCTTCCAGTTATAAATGTAGTTTTTGCCCTCAATGGATACCTTTATAAGTTCGGGGGAAGTTACACCTGTTACGGGAGGAGTAATCATAATTGCAGGAGCAAGTGAGTTGGCAAAAATGCAATTTCTTACGGTAAGGGAAGTTGTAGCACTATATTTATTTACGTCTGCGCTTTCAGGACTATACATAATGGAGGCAGAAACAGTGTTACGGAAAATACAACCCTCAACGAGTACGTTACCACGTTTTACTACTATGGAGTTGAAGGTGTTTTGAATTTGACAATAACGGAAGGTTACGTTTGTTTCACGCATCTTAGTTTTGCCGTTTTCATCTTTTACAACGTCTTTTTCCCACGTCTTATCTATTATATTAGTACAGGTAGCCCATATATCAGTACAATTATTGCCACATCCACAATAGGCTGAATAGTGGTAGTCCATATCTTCCCAGAATTGGTTACCAATGCCCGCGATATAGCCACCGTTTTCCTTAAGTGAGGACCAATCTCCGTTATCGCTTGGTGGATATGCACTATTGAGAGTTAGGTTTTGGAAAACGATGTCTCCACCGAGTGAACGATTCATTTTGAGAACGAAGTTTTCGTTGTCGGGGTGCTTTTTAAATCTACTGTCAATCTTAAAGCCGTTGCCGTAAATTGAAGTGAGAATATATGGTTCCCAATGGTCCATATGGTAGTATATATCACATTGCAAGACAAGATTTTCTTTCTTTAGTTGCTCGCCACCCGTACAATTTTGGGGTCTATCGTATTCCCAATACCAACCTTCTTCAAAATAAGCAAATTGCATTGCCATATTGAAATTCTTGGTTGCTTCTTCTTCGCTAAGTTTTTCGCCACCGTTAAAGTGTGCGGTAAGTTTTTCAAGGTTTACACAGTCGTCAGTTTCGTTGATTTCCCAACCAAGATTGATGCCGTCAACTACGTTGAATACGTATCCATCACGGGCTGCGTTTGCGCCATATGAGAACTTTGCAACCATATAAATGCCTACTTGGTTTCCTATTGCTTCTTTCTTGAAGGTTATAACGCCGTTACTATCAACCGTTGCATACTCCTCGTTGGTGGAATAGTAGGTGAAAGTAAGGTCTGCGCCTGCAGGACGGTAAGTAGCAATTTCAAACTTATAGGTGTTTACGTAACCGTACATAAAGTCTACGGTAGGACGCACTACGCTTAGTTGTTCTTCTTCGGTTAGAGTATCTACTCTTACAGCAAACTTATCGCCCCATACGCGTATGCCTTCAACACCCCTTTCATCTTCGTCGTTGTCAATGGTAATTGCAACGTATTCAAGCGGAGTTTTAACTTCAATTTCTATATTCTTAGAAATAAAGCCCGTAGCCTCTGCAGTAATGGTAACAAGTCCACTCGTGAGCCCGAGAATACTACCGTCATTCTCTCTTGAGAGAATGGTCGTATCACTTATAGTGTATGACACTGCGGGATTTTCCCCTAGGTAATCATCGTTTGCAACTTCTGCGACAAGGCTAAATTCATAGTTGCTTAAATTTGCATAAGCGCCATCTTTCCAAACGCTTGCAAGTAAATAGTCAAGGTTAACGAAATCAAGTTCAAGGGCGCCTCTGGTAAATTTTACCTTTAGTGGCTCAATTCTATTTCCCCTTTCTACTTTAAGGGTTACTTCCCCGCTTTCACTTCCCGTATAAGTAAGAGTTGTACCATCGTAAGTTGCATCTCCTACTACGTCAATAATGGTAAAGTCTGCACTATAAGCAAAAGATGCAAGGTTTACGCTATCGCTCGTTATGGTAAGGTTTTCCTTTTTCATAATACGATTACCACTATTTACCGTTAGCGTTACGGTGCTAACGAGATATTCATCTCTTTCAGGCTCAAATACGCGAGCAGAAATGGTGGTAACACCGTTTGTGAGCGCATTTACAACGCCACTTCCATCAACGACGGCAACGTTTTCATTAGATGAAGTCCATTCAGTCTTCTTTTCCCTAATTGCAGGAGCAGGAAGTACTATCTTGCCGAGCCTAATGGTTTCGCCCACTTCCATACTAAGTTCGCTCTTGTAACTTTCTTCGCCGTCTTTTACGATTTGAATGGAATAAAGTTCACTACCACTTACGTAGAACGTTGCAGTTGCACGAATGGTATGGTTGTTTTTAGATTCGCAGAAAATCTTAACTTCGCCGAATGCTTGTCCTGTAAACTTAACGTCACCATTTTCATCAACGGAGGCGATACCCATATCGGAGGAAATCCACTTTAATTCCTTCTTTGCAATGGAAGGATAGGTTACAGCCTCTAAACGATAGGCACGGTTTACGTAATCCTTAACTTCAATTTCTATTACGTCGTCAATTAAATTGCCGTCGTGATATAAGGTTATTTCTTCAATGGTAATGTCGGTTGAAGTTGCAATAATATCACCGCTTACGTCAATAGCAAAAACTATGATAAGAGGTATGCAAATTAATAATCCAATAAGTATCTTCTTCATAGCCCTTTCTCCTATCTTGCCGGTGAAATTTTTGCGTATGCCTTCTTAAGACCAACAAAGCACCACAACGTAGCGCATAGGCAGTAAAGGAAGGATACGCCCAAGAGTATGCCAAGTGCAAACTCTAAGCCGAAAATGTATCCACCTGCTATTGCCCATATACCGCCGCCGAGAGCGAATAGTAAACCGATAAGCAAACTTGCGAATACGTTAGGTGAGCCGGACGTCATTTCTCTACCTTCGCCTACGGGGAAACGTGGCTTTACAAGGTCAATCTTAATTGCCATAGAAGTTTCGCCAACTGCAAACATCAAGCAGATTGCAAGCATAATAAAGAACGTAACTACGTCAACGTATCCGGCTAAGAATACTGCAAGGCAACTTAGAATTACTATAGAGCCCGAAACAATCATATATAAGGTGAACTTTGCAAGTATTTGCGTTGTATATGGTACGGGACTCAACTTAGTCATATAGAAGGTGTCGCCC
>JAZQVF010000103.1:0-5027 GCA_045631675.1 Candidatus Stercoripulliclostridium sp. | reverse complement strand
TGAAGGCCAAGATGCCCTTGGTATTGAATTGCCTAATTCCAAGAGGGACATCATAGGTCTTAAGTCCATTCTATGCAGTGATGCATTTAATAAGGACAATAAGGGGCTCAAGATTGCGATGGGTAAAACCTTAGAGGGTGTGCCATACGTAGCAGACATTACTAAGATGCCTCACCTGTTAGTCGCGGGATCTACTGGAACCGGCAAGAGTGTATTCTTAAATTCCGTGCTAACAAGTTTATTGTTTAAGTATTCACCAGATGATCTTAGAATGGTACTTATCGACCCTAAAAAGGTTGAACTTACGGTTTATAGAAATCTACCTAATCTACTTATTAAAGAACCCGTAAAAGAATCAAAACACGCAGTAAATGCTCTTCGTTGGCTATGCGATGAAATGGATAGGCGTTACTCCTTCTTTGAGAAGGTTGGTTGCTCAAACATACAAGATTATAATGATTTGTATAGAAAGCCTGAAGATCCTAAAATGTATAGAATTCTTCTTGTAATTGATGAAATGGCAGACCTTATGATCAATTCAAGAGATAGTTCCGTTGAGGATTATATAGTTAGAATAGCTCAACTTGCACGTGCGTGTGGTATACATATGATCATTGCGACACAACGTCCTACCGTTAAGGTTATTACTGGCTTGATTAAAAGCAATATTATTCATCGTGTTGCTTTTGCCGTTAAAACTAACATGGACTCAAGAGTAATTTTGGATGATGGCGGTGCTGAAGAATTACTCGGTAATGGTGATATGCTTTATTCCACGAGTGATGGATTAGAAAGAATGCAAGGTGCTTACGCTCATATTTCGGAAATAAAAGCAGTATGCGACTACATTCGCGAAAATAACGAAAGCGAATACGACGAATCTATCGCTAAAGCAGTTTCATACGAGCCACCAAAGCCTGAGACTGCTGAAGAAAGAAGTGCAGCAAGGGAAGAAGTTAGAGATGCAGAGTTTGAAAAACAACTTCAAATAATTCTAAAATCATTTATCAAAGTTGGAAAGGCATCGGTGTCAAGCGCACAGTCTGCACATAGAGTCGGTTATATTAAAGCGAAGAAATTGGTTGACGCTATGACGGAAAGGGGGTTCATTGGCCCAGAAGATGGTGCAAAGCCAAGAGAAGTACTCATCACGATGGAAGAGTGGGAGGATCTATTTGGAGATAACGCCCAAAACATAAACGCAGAAGAAGGTTATGATGAAGAATAATGGTAAAAAAATAGGCATGGTATCACTCGGTTGTGATAAAAATCGCGTTGATACCGAAAACGTTCTTTATGCCTTAACTGAGCGTGGTTATCAAATTACACAAAACGTTAACGATGCAGATATTTTGGTTGTTAATACTTGTGCATTTATAACTACAGCAGTTAGGGAAAGTATTGATACTATTTTAGAACTTGCAGAGCATAAAAAAGAAAGAGACGTTAAACTTGTGGTGATGGGTTGTTTCGCTGAGCGTTTTGCATTGGAAGTTAAAGACGAACTCAAAGAGGTTGATGCTTTCATAGGTGTTAATTCTTATCAGAACGTAGGGGATATCTTTGAAAGGTTGGATGAAAGGCCTATCGTATTAGAGAAGGCTCCATGCAAATATCTTAAAGGTAGAGTACAAACGACGCCTGCTCATTACGCATATCTTAAAATTGCAGATGGATGTGATAACTTTTGTACCTATTGTTCCATTCCATATATAAGAGGAAGGTATCGTTCTTACCCTATGGAAGATCTTATAGAAGAGGCTAAAGGACTTGCTGATAACGGTGTTAAAGAACTAATTATTGTTGCTCAAGATACCACTCGTTATGGAAAAGATTTATATGGTGAATATAGGTTGACGCATTTACTAAAAGAGTTAGTAAAACTTGATTTTTATAAAATAAGAATTTTGTATGCATACCCTGAATTAGTTGATGATGAACTAATTGAACTAATTTCAAAAGAGGACAAAATTGCTAAATACATAGACATACCGCTTCAACACATTTCTAACAAAGTATTGAAAGCGATGCATAGAAGGAATACGAAGGAAGAAGCATACACGTTATTAAATAAGCTTAAAGAGAAGTGTCCTGATATTGCCATACGTTCAACTTTTATCGTTGGATTCCCGGGTGAAACGGAAGAAGATTTTAAACAAATTGAAGAATTGATTTCTACCGGTTTAATAGATTATGCAGGTTTTTTTGCATACTCAAGAGAAAAGGGTACTCTTGCATATAAAATGAAAAATCAAGTGCCGTATCGTGTAAAGAAATCAAGAGAAAAAGCATTGTCAAAGATGCAAAGTGCAATAATTGAAAAAAGACATAATGGTTACGTTGGAAAGGTCATTCCAGTGCTCTATGAAGGAATTGATTACAACAAAGGGAAATTCATAGGTAGGCCAGAATATAACGCACCTGATATTGACACTAAAATATATTTTACTTCAGATTTCCCATTGGAAATTGGTGAAGTGTACAACGTAAAAATCACTAAGGGTGGTTTCTATTCAATAGGCGAAACGGTGGAGTAATATGAAAAAGGTAATAAGACTTTGCTCAACTGAAAAAGAGATTATAGAAATAATGTCAAAATGGCACCCTAACGTTGAGGATTATCAACTTTATGGAAATAATGGTGCTGATTACATCTTGGTCGTTGACGGTGCAAATGAAGAGGAGCAAGATGAATTAGATCTTTCGTTTGGTGAAATTTCCTACGGGGATGGTTATAAATCTCTTTCTCAAACCCTTGTTGAAGAACTTTTAGAAAAGGGGTTGACCATAGCTACCGCTGAAAGTCTTACAGGCGGGAATATAGGTGCAAAAATCGTAGAAGTACCAGGGTGCTCAAACGTTTACTATGGTGGTATAGTTTCTTATAGTAACGAGGCAAAATCCAAGTATCTTGGAGTTGCTGAAGATACCATCTTATCCTATGGGGCTGTAAGCGAACAAACAGCCATAGAAATGGCGACAGGACTATTGAGTGAAGAAGTCCAAATAGGGATATCAACTACGGGAATTGCGGGACCTTCAGGAGGTAGTTTGCAAAAACCTGTTGGTTTGGTATATATAGCAATCACAGATGAAGAAAACACCGACGTCTATAGAGAAATATTTAAAGGCGATCGCGAACAAATTAGAAATCAAGCAAGAGATAAGGCATTGTTTTATGCGTTAAAGCACTTGCACAAATATTATTAAAACTAATAAGGAGAAATACAAATGGACGACAAGAAAAGAAAATCGTTAGAAGAAGTTCTTGCTCACATAGAGAAGAGCTACGGAAAAGGTTCTATCATAAACATGGGTAGTACGGAAAAGACCAAAGTTGACGTTATCCCTACGGGTTGTCTTGCTCTTGATAGAGCGCTCGGTATAGGTGGTCTTCCAAGAGGAAGAATTGTGGAAATCTACGGACCTGAATCATCTGGTAAAACCACGTTGGCCTTGCATGTTATTGCAGAGGCACAAAAGATAGGTGGTGTAGTAGCGTTTATTGATGCTGAACATGCATTGGATCCTACTTATGCTGGAAATCTGGGTGTGGATTTAACTGAAATGTACGTAGCTCAGCCAGACGATGGTGAACAAGCACTTGCAATTGCTGAAGAATTGGCAAGAAGTGGATCTATTGACGTAATAGTTATTGACTCTGTTGCAGCATTAACCCCAAGAGCGGAAATTGATGGGGATATGGGAGATGCATCTGTTGGTAGACAAGCATTACTTATGTCAAAAGCTATGCGTAAGTTAACCCCTGCTTGCGGTAAAACCAACACCTTAATTATTTTCATTAACCAACTTCGTGAAAAGATTGGCGTTATGTTTGGTAACCCAGAAACCACGACTGGTGGTAAAGCATTGAAATTCTATTCAAGCATTCGCTTAGACGTTAGAAGAGTTGATGCAGTTAAAGACGGCTCAAACGTTGTTGGTAATCGTACGAGAGTAAAAGTTGTAAAGAACAAACTATCACCTCCTTTTAAACAAGCAGAATTTGATATTATTTTTGGTACGGGTATTTCTTCAATAGGATGCATACTTGACGTAGCGGTAGAAATGGGACTAATCGTTAAGGCTGGTTCATGGTTTAGTTATGAAGGCGAAAGAGTTGGACAAGGTAGAGAAAAGGCAATTGATTATCTCAAGAACAATCCAGAATTGTTGGAAATCCTTGAACAAAAGATTCGTGAGAGTTTCTAAGGCATAAAATATGTGAAATTTGCAAATATTGCATATTGACATAATTTATATATTAAAGTATAATAAAATATGGTGAACAATTCGGTAGCGAACGACCGTAATTATACACGCAACTATAAAATTTAATAATAGGAGGTTACAATGTTAAGCAGTCTAATTATGCTTTCAGCAATAGACGCTTGGGCAATCGTGTTGATAACCTTATTTCCAGCACTAATCATCGGTGCCGTAGCAGGATACGTAGCATATAGAACGGTATTGAAGAAAAAGTCGCAGGATGCAGAAACACAACACGCAAAGGTGCTTGAAGAGGCAAGGCAAGAAGCCAAGACCATTCGTAAAGACGCATTGCTTGAAGCGAAAGAAGAGCAAATAAGATTGCGCAACGAGTTTGAGAAGGAATCTAAAGAGAGACGTTCCGAAATGCAAAGACAAGAATCCCGTCTTAACCAAAAAGAGGATTCAATTAACAAAAAAGAAGAACTTTTAGACAAAAAAATCGAAAATATCGATCGCACTCGTAAAGATTTGGAAAACAAAGAAAACGAGCTAAAACTTTTGGAAGCAGAACTTGGCAAACAAAACGAGAAGATGCTTGCCGAATTGGAAAAAGTAAGCGGTATGTCTAAAGAGGAAGCCAAAGATCTTATCATCAAAGAGATGGAAGAAGAGGCTAAACGCGACGCTGTTACCATAGTCAAAGATATAGAAAAGAAGGCTAAGGAGGAAGGCGAAAGAATAGCTAAGAACATAGTAGCTCTAGCAATCCAAAGATGCGCAGTAGACCATGCTTCGGAAGCAACCGTTTCTACGGT
>JAZQVF010000102.1:0-64321 GCA_045631675.1 Candidatus Stercoripulliclostridium sp. | reverse complement strand
GAGAAATAAGCAAAACAAGAACCACATTCTTAACAAGAAAACCCGTAAACGTAAGAGAAATCTTCGCCAAGGTGCATATGTTAATGAAACCCAAGCTAAGACCATTAGCAATATGATCTACGGACAAAAGTAGTAGGAGGGCAAGATAATGAGAATTAAGAGAGCTGTTACTGCATTAAAGAAAAAGAGAAAAATCATGAAGCAAGCCAAAGGTTACTTTGGTGCTAAGAGTAAGTTATATCGCGTAGCTCGTGAAGCAGTTATGAAGTCTGGCCAATATGCATACGTTGGCAGAAGACTCAAGAAGAGAGATTTCAGAAGACTTTGGATCGCTCGTATCAACGCAGCTGCAAGACTTAACAACATTTCATACTCACGCCTTATGCACGGCCTAAAGGTTGCAGGTATTGATCTCAACCGTAAGGTTCTTGCTGACATCGCTATTAACGATGCAGCAGCATTCACTGCTCTTTGCGAGCAAGCTAAGGCTGCTATTAACGCATAATATCGTGAGCCTTCAATTTCTTGAAGGCTCATTTGTTAAATTTAATGAAATTTATAACTTCTTCAGCGAACGATAAGGTTAAGCTAATTCGTAGCTTAAGCGACAAAAAGGCGAGGGCAAAGCACTCGCTATTTGTCGTTGAAGGAGTAAACCTCGTCAGCGATATGCCGATAGGTTATGCAAAAGAACTTTATATTGCAGAATCAAAAGTGGAAGACTTGTTGCCGATTGCTAACAAGTTGGGCATTGAAGCAACCATAGTTGCTGATTTTGTGTTTGAGAAACTAACTGATACCGTTAACTCTCAAGGTATCTTAGCAATATGCTCTTTACCTAAGCAAAGAGAAATTACAGGAGATATCGTTATGGTATTAGATGGTATTTCAGATGCAGGCAACATGGGTACTATCATAAGAACCGGTGTGGCAATGGGGATAGATAACTTTATCTCTATTAATTGCGTTGATGCCTATTCCCCTAAAGTTGTTCGTTCAACTATGGGTGGCGTTTATTTTGCAAATATTGTTCCTTTTTCTTACGCGGGCGCGTGCGAGATATTAAAAAATTATAATGTTGCCATTCTTGACATGGGTGGTAAAAACGTGTATGACTATACTCCCTCTCTTCCTATTGCTTTAGTAGTTGGCTCAGAGGCACATGGTGTAAGTAAAGAAATGCGCGAAAGAGCAAATGTTACGCTTGCTATACCAATGTATAGTGGCAAGATAGAAAGTTTGAACGCAGGAGTAAGTGCATCTATTGTAATGAGTGTAGTTGCTGACAAATTAAGAAAACTTTAATTTAAACCGAGGAGGTTATTATGTCCGGACATTCTAAATGGGCGAATATTAAAATTAAAAAAGGCAAAACTGATGCTGCAAGAGGTAGCATCTTTACTAAAATCGGAAGAGAAATCGCAGTTGCAGTTAAGGCAGGCGGACCCGATCCATCCCTTAATAGTAAACTTCGTGATGTTATTGCAAAGGCAAAACAAAACACTATGCCTAACGATACTATCAATCGTTCTATTAAGAAGGCAAGTGGTGAATTAGGCGCAGTTAACTATGAAGAAATGACTTATGAAGGCTATGGCGCAGGTGGTGTTGCAGTTATCGTTGAAACACTTACCGATAACAAGAATCGTACTGCAGGTGACGTAAGACATCTATTTGACAAGTACGGCGGTTCATTAGGTCAAACTGGTTGCGTTTCATTTATGTTCAAGAAGAAAGGTGTTATTATTGCTGAAAAGAATATGGATGAGGATGAACTTATGATGCTTGCTCTTGATGCAGGTGCAGAAGATATCGAAAGTGCAGACGACGTATTTGAAATTTATACCACTCCTTCCGATTTATACACTGTTTCAGACGCTCTTAAAGCAAATGGTGTAAGCGTACTTTCTGCAGCAGTAGATATGATACCTGATAACGAAGTAGACCCCGAAGGTCATTTAGCAAGTGTTGAAAAGATGATTGGTCTACTTGAAGAATTAGATGACGTTCAAAACGTATACCACAACGCAATTTTACCTGAAGTAGAAGACGAGGACTAAGAATGTCAGTTAAAGAAATTTGCGAACGCACAAAAATACAAGCCAATACTTTTGCCGGGGTTAGCACTGAGGTTAAGAATAGGGTGTTGCTCCGTGCAAAAGAGATTATGCTTGAAAGTGCTGAGTCTATACTTGAAGCAAATCAATTAGATATAATTAAAGCAAAGCAAAATGAAAGAAACGCTGCTTTTATTGATAGACTTGCTCTCAATCCTCAAAGAATAGAGCAAATGGCAGAAGGTCTTGATGCTATAGTTGCTCTTCCCGACCCGGTTGGTGAAGTTGTGGAAGAATACGTACTTCCAAATGGATTGTTTGTAAAAAGAGTTCGCGCACCTCTTGGTGTAATAGGAATAATTTTTGAGGCACGTCCTAACGTATCAATTGATGCTGCCGCTCTTTGCATTAAAAGTGGCAATGGCGTAATATTGCGCGGTAGCCGTGAAAGTGTAAATAGCGTTTCTAAACTCGTAGTATGCATAAAGAGTGCACTTATTGAAAATGGCCTTTCTCCTGATTTGGTTGGTCTTATTGAAAGTCAAGATAGAGAAGCAACGGCAGAGATGTTGCGAGAGAGCAAATATATTGACGTTGTAATACCACGTGGTGGAGAAGGTTTAAAAAAAGTTGTACTTGCGAATGCAACTATGCCCGTTATAGCATCTGCTGGTGGCAATTGCCATACTTACGTAGCACCTACGTCAGATCTTAACATGGCTATACCAATCATTCTCAACGCAAAAACTCAAAGACCTTCCACCTGCAATGCACTTGAAACTTTGTTGGTTGACAAAAAGGTATCTTCATTCGTGCCAGTAATATGTGAGGCATTAAAGAATGCTAAAGTGGTTGTTAACGGCACTGATGAAATTAAGGCTTTATGTAACGACGTTAATCTTGTTGACGAGGATGAATTTGCACGAGAATACGATGATATGGTGATTAAAATTAAACTTGTTAATGGTTTAGATGAAGCGATATCACACATTAATAAGTATGGAACGAATCATAGCGATTGTATACTTACTCAAGATGAAAGTGAAATGGATAAGTTTACTAAGGAAGTTGATAGTTCTGCCGTATACGTTAATACATCAACTCGTTTTACCGATGGCTTTGAATTAGGACTTGGCGCAGAAATGGGTATTAGCACCCAAAAACTACACGTCCGTGGGCCAATTGGATTAAGAGAATTGACAAGCGTAAAATACGTTGTAAAAGGCAACGGTCAGCTTAGAAAATAGGAGAGTTTAATGAGAAAAATAGCTGTTTTAACAAGCGGTGGAGATGCTCCTGGTATGAATGCTGCCATTAGAGGCGTGGTACGTTGTGCGTGTAGTAGAGGAATGGAAGTTTATGGTATTGAACGTGGATACCAAGGCTTAATAAACGGCGAATTACAAAGAATGGACAGCCGTTCCGTATCTGATACTATTCATAAAGGTGGTACAATTCTAAAGACTGCAAGATGTCCCGAATTTAATACGGATGAGGGCATAAAAAAGGGAGCAGACGTTCTAAACGCTTATGGGATAGAAGGTTTGGTTGTGATCGGTGGCGATGGCTCTTTTAGAGGCATGCGAGACCTATCAAACAAGCATGGCATTATTTGTATGGGAATTCCAGGAACAATTGATAACGATTTGGGTTATACCGATTATACTTTGGGGTTTGATACTGCAGTTAATACCGTGCTTGATGCCATGAATAAGATACGCGACACTATGACTTCACACGATCGTGCTTGTATCATAGAAGTTATGGGAAGACATTGTGGTGACATTGCGTTATATTCAGGTATTGCCGGCGGTGCTGAAAGCATTATCGTTCCCGAATTGCCTTTTGATATAAATGAAATCTGTGATAGGATGAAAAAAAATATCATCAAAGGTAAGATTTCAGACATCATAGTTTTGGCTGAGGGTGTAGGTAATTGCCAAGATCTCAAAAAGGAAATTAGTGAGCGTACTGGTATTACTATTAGAACGGTTAAACTCGGATATATTCAACGTGGAGGCACTCCTTCTATGCAAGATAGAGTATTGGCCTCTCGTTGCGCGGATAGAGCAGTAGAATTGCTTTATAAAGACTCAAAAGAATCAAAAGTTATTGGTATAAAGAGAAACAAGATTATTGATTTACCAATAGACGAAGCATTAGAAATGAAAAAAGAATTAGATAAAGAGATGTTGAAAGTTGCATCTCGTTTAGCATACTAATAAAACAAAAAATATAAACACACTAAAGGAGATTTACTATGAAGAATTTAGTAGGCGCATGTATGTTTGGCCAATCTGGTGGCCCCACCTCTGTAATTAATGCAAGTGCAGCAGGTGTATTTATTGAAGCTCTTGAACAAAAGAATATTACTGCAGTTTATGGTGCAGCACATGGTATTAAGGGCATACTTGAAGAAGATTTTTATGATATCGGTCAAGAAAATATGGAAGAACTTCTTCTCTTGAAGAATACTCCTTCATCAAGTCTTGGCTCAGTAAGATATAAACTTAAAGACGCATCTGTTGATGAAACTGATTATAAGAGAATCCTTGAAGTTTTCAAGAAATATAACGTTCGTTATTTCTTCTATAACGGTGGTAACGACTCTATGGATACTTGTAACAAAATTAGTAAGTATCTCCTTAAGAGCGGTTATGAATGTAATATCATTGGTGTTCCAAAGACTATAGACAACGATCTATATGGAACTGACCACTGTCCTGGTTATGGTAGTGCTGCTAAATACGTAGCAACGACCCTTATGGAACTCAATCTTGACGCTAAAGTATACGATAAGGGACAAGTAGCCGTTGTAGAAATTATGGGTAGAAATGCTGGTTGGCTTACCGCAGCTGCTGCTCTTGCTAACTACAAGGGACTTGGCGCAGATTTAATTTATCTCCCCGAACTACCTTTCTCAGTTGAAAAATTTGTTGCAGACGTTAAGGCTGTAATGGATAAAAACAATGGTAAGTGTATTGCTTGTGTATCTGAAGGTATTCGTGATAAGGATGGCAACTTCATCGTAGAAACTCTTTCTGCAGCAAAAGCAAAGGACGGATTTGGTCACACCCAACTCGGTGGTCTCGCAGCACAACTTGCAGATCTTATTAACCAAAAATTCGGCGTAAAAGTTCGTGGTATTGAATTTAACCTTATGCAACGTTGTGGCGCACACCTTGCTTCAGGTAACGACATTGAAGAAGCATTTACCGCAGGACGTACGGCAGTAAAAGCAGCTTGTGAAGGCGAAACTGACAAGATGGTAGTATTTGAACGTGATATGAGTGATGGAACTTATAAGTGCATTTACAAACTCATGCCCGTAGAATTTGCAGCAAACACCGAAAAGAAAGTTCCACTTGAATGGATTAATGAAGAAGGCACTGGACTTACCAACGATTACGTTGAATATGCACTTCCTTTAATTCAAGGTTCAAGCAATTCTCCACTTGAAGACGGCCTACCTAAGTTTGCAAATCTCAAGAAGGTTAGCGCAAAGAAATAATTGAATGGATAAATTAAGGCTCACGAAAAAGGCAATAGCGATAATTGTCATAGTAGTAGTACTAATTATAGGTGCTGGATGTTTTGGTGCAACCTATGGAATACTCCATAGGAAGCTCAAGACGCCATGCATTAAGACAGTTAACGTTACTGCCGAGCCTGATTACATCATAGAGTTATCGTGGGATAAAATTTCAGGAGCACACTCCTATACGCTTGAATATAGATATTCACTTTATCCAGACGTTGTTCATACGTTAAGTAACGTTTCAAACGAAATGGCAACGATAAAAATGATAAAAGGTAATTTAGAATATAGAATCAAGGCAATAGGTAAATACTCGTCAAACACTTCCGATTTTAGCGCATGGTGTACCTATATGGTAAATCCATTGACTTTAGATCAATTACGTCCTTTTAACTTTACGTATATTGCAGGGGAGGGAATCCAAATTAATATGGATACTTTCACCCCAGTTACTTACGTATATAAGGGAAACCAATACGTGGTTAATTATTATGAAATTGATGCACTAAATGAAGAAGAGTTGAGAGGAGAAGATGATCTTCAACCACAGGCTTATTCTATTTCACAATTAGAAGAGGGATTAACATTCCATTTACCACAAGGGAGTGGTACTTGGAGATTTTATATTCGCCCTGTTTTATACGTTGAAATTAATGGGGTAAAAGATTATACCCAAGCAGAAGGCTTGTACGAGCTTTATGATGAAAATATTAACTACATTATAGTAGAACAAACAGTATGATTAGAGAAGACTTAAGAAACATAGCAATTATAGCTCACGTTGACCACGGCAAGACCACCCTTGTTGATGCAATGCTACATCAAGGTGGTGTTTTTAGGGATAATCAAGTTGTTGAAGAATGTGTAATGGACAACAACCCTCTTGAAAGAGAGCGTGGAATAACTATCCTTGCAAAGAACACTTCTTGTATGTACAAGGGTGTAAAGATCAATGTAGTAGATACACCTGGACACGCTGACTTTTCAGGCGAAGTAGAAAGAGTTTTGAAGATGATTAACGGTGTAGTATTACTCGTTGACTCATACGAGGGACCTATGCCACAAACAAGATTCGTTCTTCAAAAGGCTCTTGAGATGAACCATAAGATTATTATTGTTATCAATAAGGTTGATAAACCAGATGCACGTCTTGCAGAAGTATTAGATGAAGTATACGAACTTTTAATAGACCTAAATGCAACTGATGAACAATTAGATAGTCCTATAGTTTATTGCTCAGGTAGAGCGGGTACTGCAAGTTTATCAGCATCTACTCCAGGCACCAATCTTGCACCATTGTTTGAAACCATTTTAGAACATATTGATCCACCTCAAGGGGATGAAGATGCACCATTGCAAGTATTGGTTTCTGCAATAGATTACAATGAATACGTTGGTAGAATAGCCATTGGTAGAATTGAACGTGGGGCTATGCAAGCAAATAGTGAGGTTGCAGTTTGTAACTATCACGATGATAAAGTATATAGATCTAAAATAACCAATATTTACCAATTTACTGGTCTAACTAAGAGAACGGTTGAAAAAGCGAAAGTAGGAGATATTGTAAGTTTTAGTGGTATAGAAAACGTTACGATAGGCGAAACAATTTGCGCTCCACTCAACGTTGAACCAATTAGTTTTGTAAAGATTTCAGAACCTACTTTACAAATGTTGTTTGCTGTAAACGATAGCCCATTTGCAGGTAAGGAAGGGAAGTTTGTTACCTCTCGTCATTTGCGTGCAAGACTATATAAGGAACTACTTAAAGACGTCTCACTAAAGGTTGAAGATGGCGAAAGAGCAGATAGTTTTATCGTTTCTGGTAGAGGTGAAATTCACCTTTCAATACTCATTGAAAATATGCGTAGAGAAGGATATGAATTCCAAGTATCAACACCTAAAGTAATCAATAAAATGGTTGATGGAGTGTTGTGTGAACCTATTGAGCGTTTGTACGTTGACGTACCTCAAGAATGCGTCGGAACCGTTATGGAAAATATGGGTAAGCGTCAAGGCGAACTCATAAATATGACGCCTATGAATAGTAGGATTAAATTGGAGTTTGTTATTCCTGAACGTGGACTTTTGGGATACCGTTCTGACTTTTTGACGGAAACAAGAGGTGAGGGTATTATGAATAGTATTTTTGAAGGATACCAACCTTTAAAGGGTGCTATGCCACGTCGTCAATACGGAGCTCTTGTTGCCTTTGAAACGGGCGAAGCTGTTACTTATGGCCTTCATAATGCTCAAGGAAGAGGTGTTTTGTTTATTGATCCTGGTACACCCGTTTATGCAGGTATGGTTGTTGGTTATTCACCTAAACAAGAAGACATTCCTGTAAACGTATGTAAACGTAAACACGTAACCAATATGCGTGCTGCAGGTTCTGATGAAGCACTAAGATTGGAAACTCCAAGAAAGTTCTCTCTTGAAGAATGTATAGAATTCCTTGAACCCGATGAACTTTTAGAAGTAACACCAAAATCTTTACGTATTCGTAAACAAATTCTTTCTCATGAAGAGCGCATGCGCCAAATTATGAAAGAACGTGGAAAAAAATAATTTAAGGAGAAACTCAATATGGAAAAAATTATAGCTTCCGTAAAAGATTTTCTTTCAACGGGTAACAATCTTGCTATTGTAATTATTATTGCTGTACTCGTGCTTTCTCTTGTAATTGCTATGATAATTGCTTCAATCAAGAAAAAGAAAGTTGAAAAGAAAGTTAGGGAAGAAGAGGCTTTAATAGAAGAAATAGAGGACGCCTCTTTTGATATTGAAAACATATCCTTGTCACCTATAACGGAAGATGATGATAAGGCGGATAATTTGCACGTTGTTGAAAATAAAACTGCATCTCAAATTGCCGATGAAACAGTTATAATGACTCCCATTAGAGAAAAGAAGAGACCTGTAAAAAAGCCTAAAAACCTTAAGGTTCAACCAAGTGAAAAAGTTTCAAGTTTTAGCGAGCCACAACCATCGGAGTCTGATGGAAAGAAACCAGGGAGTGTACAAATCTATAAGGATTTAGGTGGTAAGTTCCGCTTCCGTTTCCGCTCATCTAACTTAAATACTGTCGGTCATTCACAAGGATATACCGCTAAAGCTACATGTAAAAACGGCATCCAAGCTGTTGTAAGGGCAGCAGAAAAAGCTACAATATCAGACAGCACAAAAGAAGATTACGTAAGTGTTATCGGTAAGGCAACTTTTGAGATTTATAAAGATAAAGAGGGCAAATTCCGTTTCAGATTAATAGCGGCAAATGCCTCTAACGTTCTTGCATCTCAAGGCTATACTACGAAGGCTAATTGTATAAAAGGTATTGAAAGCATTAAAAAGATTGCAGAGTACCATGTTGTACTTGACGATACGATTGAAAAATAAACTAACTTGACATCGTATAACTCTATATAGCGCGCGTACGTAATTGTTCGCGCGTTTTATAATTTAAAAAATTCCCTATTGACTAAACCCGATTTTTGGTTTAAAATATTATACAGGAAATTATGTTGGTGAACTATGGGATTGAGAATAACTATTTTGGATGGGTATTGTCTTAATCACGGTGACTTGTCGTGGGAACTATTTAATCAGTTGGGTGATGTCGTAATATACGAAAGAACACCTTATGATAAGATAGTGGAAAGAATGGGCGATAGCACTATAATGATCACTAACAAGTGCCAAATTGATAAGCGTATAATTGATGGTTTACCTAACCTAAAGTACGTAGGAGTTCTTGCTACAGGCTATAATAACGTTGACGTTGACTATGCTCGTAAGAAAGGTGTTGTAGTTACTAATATACCTGCTTATAGCACTGAAAGCGTTGTGCAAACGGTGTTTGGTCTAATCATTGAGCTTTATTCGGGAATAGGGTATCACGATAAAACGGTAAAAGCAGGAGATTGGGAGAAATGCTCGGATTTTTGCTATTATCGTAGTGGCATGCATCAATTGTATGGTAAAACGATTGGAATAGTCGGCTTAGGTCGTATTGGGCAAAGAGTAAAAGACGTTGCAAAAGCGTTTGGAATGAACGTTTTAATATATAGTCGATCAAAACATTTGCCTGAGGAAGGATTCAAATACGCAGAATGTTTAGAATCCATATATGAAAATTCAGATATCATTTCTTTAAATTGTCCTTTGACGGATGAAAACAAGGGTATGATAAACAAAGAAGCACTTTTACATTTTAAAAGTAATGCTTTATTAATCAACACGGCACGAGGTGGACTCATTGATGACGAGGCCTTGGCTGAGGCTTTAAACGAAGGAAGAATATTTGGTGCAGGTTTAGACGTTCTTTCGGTTGAACCCCCAATAGGAAATCCACTGATAAAAGCTAAAAACGTTGTAATTACCCCTCATATCGCGTGGGCAACGATAGAATCAAGAGGTGAATTAATGAAAATAGCCCATCAAAACCTAAAAGCGTTCCTAAATGGAACACCCCAAAATATAGTCTAATTACAATTTTCTTCAATGCTAAATTAAGGAAGGATTATTATGGAAAAGATTGCAATAATTGATTTAGGAAGCAACTCAGCAAGACTCGTAATTGCAAACGTAATGCCCGGTGGGTATTTTATGGTTGTTGACGAGTTAAAAGAGCCCGTAAGGCTTGCTCAAGACATGGAGATAGACGGTTTCTTGCGTCCTATACGCATTGCTCAAACAATAAAGACGTTGCGTACTTTCCGTACGTTATATGAAAGTCATGGCGTAACCAAGGTTTTTGCTTATGCTACTGCGGCTGTAAGACGTGCAAAGAATCAAAAATCATTTATAGAAGAAGTACAAACTTCTTGTGGTATTAAACTTCAAGTTATTTCACAAGAGGATGAGGCAATGTTTGTTTACCAAGGTGTTATAAACTCTATGGAAGTACCAAAGGGTCTTATAGTTGACATTGGTGGCGGTTCAGTTAAACTCATTTATTATCATAGACGCGTTATGATCGCCCAAGATACTTTGCCATTTGGTGCATTGACTTTAACTGAAAAGTTTAAAAATACAGGCACTCCAGAAGAATGCTTGCAAGCCATCAGTCAATACGTAGGAGAGCATCTTGATCAATTACCTTGGTTTAAGGATCTTGATCCTGAAACACAATTAATAGGTGTGGGTGGTTCTTTGCGTAATCTTGGTAAAATTAGCCGTAAACTTAAAAAGTATCCTCTTGATATGGCTCATAACTATCATATTCCATTTAATGAATTGGAAACTATTTATGATACGATTAAACCCCTTGAGCCTGAAAAACTTATGAGAATTAAAGGGCTTTCATCAGCAAGAGCAGATATTTTCCCTGCCGCACTTGCAGTTATTGATGCTATTAAAGCAAGAACTAATTTTAACGAGATAGTTATTGGTGGTGCTGGTATGCGCGAAGGTGCAATGCTTCGTTATGCTTGCCCTGCAATTAATGATAAACCAATAAGCGACATTTTAGGACATAGCATTTATACGTTATTGCATCATTTCAACATGAATATTCAACACGCAGAACACGTGTTTGATTTAAGTATGCAACTATTTAGACAGGTTAAAGTTATACATAAATTACCACGTCCTTACGTTAAGATTCTTCGTGTCGCAAGCATGTTGCACGATATCGGTTCTTCAATGAAGTTCTACGATCATCACAAACATTCATTATACATGATACTTAATAGTAATCTATACGGCATTCCACAAAAAGACCTAATTATGGCGGCGCTTGTTGCAGGTTTGCATTATAGAGATGGTTTAGATCAACTTGACGTTCAAAAATATCTCGATCTTTTAACAGAAGAAGAGATTATCGCTGTAAGAAAACTTGGTGTTATCGTAAGAATTGCTGAATGCTTTGACCGCAGTTGTGGTGGCGTTATCGTAGGTATTTCTTGTGACGTTTTAGGAGATTCTGTAATATTAAAGACAAAGTCACAAGGCGATTGTACACTTGAAATAAAGGATGCACTTAGTGCGTTAGGCGATTTTAAACGTGCATTTAAGAAGAATCTTGAAATACTATAATAATGCGTGTACTATTAGCATCTAAGTCTCCAAGACGCAAAGAGTTATTAAAAGAATTAATAGAAAATTTTGAAGTTAAAGTTTTCCCTGCAGATGAGAATTTCCTTGGCGAGTCACCACAAGCAACCGTCAAGGAAATTGCTTTAAGGAAATTAAATGCGGTTGAAGATAAAGAGTCGTATGATTTGATTATTGCATCAGATACGTTGGTTTATAAAGATGGAGTATATTATGGTAAACCTAACGATAGAGAAGATGCAATTAGAATGCTTAAAGAACTTGAAGGTGATACGCACTTTGTTTGTTCTGCATTAGCAATATATTTTAATGGCAAGACTGAAACCCATGCCGTAACAACTAAGGTAAAGTTTCACGATATGGATACGCATGATATTGAGGCTTACGTTGACAACTATTACTGTCTTGATAAAGCGGGTGCGTATGCCGTTCAAGATGGAGTGGTCGTAAAAGAATACGAAGGTAGTTATACAAACGTAGTCGGTCTTCCACTGGAGAAACTTAGAGAGATATTAAGGGAAAAGAGAATCATTTAATATGCAAAAACAAAAGATTGTTATTGATCCAGGTTCAACAAATTTAACCATTATAGGTAATGGTTTTATCAAACGTGTGCCAAATGCATGTGTAATCAAGCGTGGTGCGCATATTGAACTAATTGCAGTTGGAATGGATGCTATTAAGATGAGTTCACTCCCCGAAGGTTGTTCGTTTGTTTATCCCGTTAGAGAAGGCGTAATTGTTCGCCCTGACGTTTTTGCAAAACTACTCGAACATTATTTAGATGAGTTAGTTTCTGTTAATATTTTTAATCCTATAGAACTTTACGTATTAATCCCATGTGGTCTATCAAGCGCAGAAAGAGAAAATATGGAGTACGCTATTCAAAAGACGGGTTTTAAGGATATAACGCTAATAGAAAGTATGCTGGGACTACTTCCTTTACTTGGAGATGAAGATAGGGCAGTATGTTTGCTTGGTAGTGGTGTTACTGAAGTAGGAGTAATAAACAGAGAGGGTATACTTTCAGGTTGTACTTTAGGCATTGGCGGTAACACAATCAATGAAAAAATTGTTGAGCATATTCTAAAAACCTATAACCTTCGCATTAGTATAGCAACGGCTGAAAAAATAAAAGTTGAAATAGGTAGTTTGCAGGATAAAGACTTATCGGTTGTTACTATTACAGGACAAGATATTTTGGATGGTCAAATTAAAAACGTAGAAGTTAATGCAGAGTCCATAAAGGCACCCATTATTTGGTGTTATAAAAAGATTGCTGAGTTGATAGAATCAGTCTTGACCACGGTTCCTTATGCAAAACTTGCTACAATTAGGTCTAATGGATTATACGTAGCGGGGGCGGGCGCACAGTTAAGAGGTGTTGAAGATTATCTAACAAGGTATTTAAAGTTACCCGTTGAGATATCTTTAGAACCCGAAACCCAAACTTCTATGGGCGCTTACGAACTTGTAAATGATGAATTAGGCAAATACACGAGCATACTTGGTAATAAGCGCTAAATAGTTAAAACTATTTGTTTATTTTAAAGATTTATGATATAATACTTCTGATTTAAAAAATCAGGAGTATTTTTATGAAAGACTTATTTAAGCAATTATGGAACGTTCCCAATATGCTTACTTTGTTCCGCTTGATTTGTGTGCCATTTATAATGTGGACTACGATTGACAAAGGAACGTGGATTCAATGGGGAGCATACCAATTCCCAATTATTGGCTTAGTCATTCTTGTTGTTTCCGCATCTTCCGATCTTGTTGATGGATGGTTCGCAAGAAAGTTCAACCAAGGAACGCAACTTGGAGAAATCATTGACCCATTTGCAGATAAATTTATGCAATGTTCAGCAATACTTTCACTCGTTATAGTAGGTTGTGTTCATTGGGCATTTATTTTAGTTCTACTTCTTAAAGAAGCAACTATGATAGTCGGTGGTGCTTTTATGGCAGGAGATAGTAAAAACATTAAGGCAAACGCTATGGGTAAGGCTGCATCATTCGTTATTGTATGTGCAGTAATAATGAGTTATTTCCATCCTGTATTTGCTGATAAAGTTTTCTACCTTGATTGGATAGTATTAGGAGTTGGCGTTGTTTTAACATACGTTGCTTTCATTAATTACCTTATGCAAGCCATTACTATCATTAAAAAAATCCTTGCAAAGAAGAAGGCAATTAAAGAAGGAACATACGTAGAAGAAAATGCTGAAGAAATAGTTGCAGTTGAAGAAAATACTCAAGAACAAGAATCTAAAGAGATTAAAGAATAGGAGATAATTATGGATCTTCCAAAGAATTTTGAACCACAAAGTTTTGAAAATGAAATCTACAACGAATGGGAAACTCGTGGATATTTCCGTCCCGAGGTTGATAAGGATAAGACTCCTTTTTCTATCGTAATCCCACCACCAAACATAACTGGCCAACTTCATATGGGTCATGCTTTGAATAATACTATTCAAGACATTATTATTAGGCACAAGAGAATGCAAGGATATTCTACCCTTTGGTTACCTGGTACGGATCATGCAAGTATTGCAACCGAAGTAAAAATCGTAGATAAACTTCGTGAAGAAGGCCTTGACAAGGAAACTATAGGTAGAGAAGAGTTTTTAAAGCGTGCTTATGATTGGAAAGCAACCTATGGCGGTAAAATCGTTAAACAACTACGCAGATTAGGTTCATCTTGCGACTGGTCAAGAGAAGCCTTTACAATGGATGAACGTTGTTCAAAAGCTGTTAGAGAGGTCTTTGTAAATCTTTATCGCAAAGGATTGATTTATCAAGGTAGCCGTATAATAAACTGGTGTCCTCATTGTGAGACTGCACTTTCAGATGCTGAAGTTGAATACGATGAAAAAGCAGGTTTCTTGTGGCATATTCGCTATCCTTATGCAGATGGCTCAGGATATTTAATTATTGCTACGACTCGTCCAGAAACACTTCTTGGCGATACTGCTGTTGCAGTAAATCCTAACGACCCAAGATATACAGATAAAATCGGCAAGATGCTAAAACTTCCACTTACCGATAGGGAGATACCAATTGTTGCTGACGATTACGTTGAACTTGACTTTGGTACGGGTTGTGTTAAAATCACACCTGCACACGATCCTAACGACTTTGAAGTAGGTTTAAGACATAATCTTGAAGTTATTAGGGTTATGGATGATGCTGGTGTTATTAACGAAAATGGTTTTGCTTACGTTGGTCTTGATAGAGATGAGGCTCGTAAAAAGATCGTTGAAGATTTAGAAGCATTAGGCTTAATGGAAAAAATTGAACCATATACTCATAACGTTGGCGAATGTTACCGTTGTAAGGCCGTAGTTGAACCAATCGTAAGTAAGCAATGGTTTGTTAAGATGGAAGAACTTGCAAGACCTGCCATTAAGGTAGTTAGAGATGGTAAAATAAAGTTTATTCCTGAAAGATTTTCAAAAACCTATTACAATTGGATGGAAAACATCAAGGATTGGTGCATTTCTCGCCAATTGTGGTGGGGACATAGAATTCCCGCTTGGTACTGTCCAGAATGTGGTGAAGTAATAGTTGAAAAAGAGGATCCAACCGTTTGTCCAAAGTGTGGATGTGCTAATATCCATCAAGACGAAGACGTTCTTGACACGTGGTTTAGTTCTGCACTATGGCCTTTCTCAACTTTGGGTTATCCAGATAATACGGAAGATCTTAATTACTTCTATCCAACTAACGTATTAGTTACTGCTTATGACATTATTTTCTTCTGGGTTGCAAGAATGATTTTCTCTGGTCTTGAACACATGGGACAAATCCCATTCCCAGAGGTTCTTATTCACGGTATCGTTAGAGATGCTAAAGGAAGAAAGATGTCTAAGTCTTTAGGAAATGGTATAGATCCACTTGAGCTAATTGATAAATATGGTGCAGATGCCTTGCGTTTCTCATTAACTACTGGTGTTGCTCCTGGTTCAGATATAAGATTCTCTGAGGATAAGATTGAGCCTTCACGCAACTTCTTAAACAAACTTTGGAATGCTTCAAGATTTGTTCTTATGAATAGTGAAGGTAAAGCACTTCCTAAGATGGGTTCATTTAGATATACTCCTGCTGATAAGTGGATATTGTACAAACTAAATAAGGTAACAAGAGAAGTAAACAACTATCTTAAGAAGTATGAACTTGGAATGGCTAATGCGGCACTTTATGACTTCATTTGGTCCGATTTCTGTGATTGGTATATCGAACTTACAAAACCTGCATTGTATGCTGAAAATGAAAAGGCTAAGCTTGAGACCTTGTCAGTATTATCATACGTACTAAAACAAATCTTAAAACTTATGCATCCCTTTACTCCTTTTATTACTGAACGTATTTGGAAAGAATGTGGTGAAGAAAATACCATTATGCTTGCTAAATATCCAGAATATAATAAGAAACATAATTTTGTACAAGACTACGAAAAGTTTGAATCTATAAAAGAAATTATAAGATCAGTTCGTAACTTGAGAGTAGAAATGGACGTTCCCGTATCAAAGAAGGTAAATCTCTTTATCGTTACAAGTGAAGAGGCATACATTTCAAAGAACGTAAGTTACGTTAAGAAACTTGCTAACGTAGAATCAATCAACTTTGTTGCATCAAAAGTAGACGTTCAAGAAAAATGTGTATCTATTGTTGCAAGTGGCGCAGAGGTTTACGTTCCATTAGGAGAACTTGTAGACGTTGAAAAAGAAATGCAACGTCTAACTAAAGAACTTAAGGTTATGGAAGGGGAAATTAAGCGTAGTGAAGGAATGCTTAATAATGCTGGTTTCGTTGCAAAAGCACCTAAGCAATTAATTGAAAATGAAAAGATTAAATTGCAAGCAAATAGTGAAAAGAAAGCAAAACTTCTTGAGCGTATTGAAGAACTCAAAAATATGTAATTATATATAAATTATTTAATAATTCGCCTCTCTTTATGCGATAGTATGAAGAGAGGTTTTTTATGTCAAAAGTTTGTTTAATTGCGTCAGGAAAGGGTGGCGTTGGAAAAACTACGGTATGTGCAAATCTTGGGCTTTCTCTTGCGCAAGACGGCTATAGGGTTGTACTCATTGATGGTGACATTGGTTTAAATAATTTAGACGTAGTATTAAACGTTGAGAGTAGGGTTGTTTATGACGTAGTAGACGTAATTGAAGGAAAAGTAAAAATAGAACAAGCGTTACTAAACGTAAACAATAAAGGTACGTTGAAGTTGTTAGCATCATGTAAGGTTAACGCATCAGATCGGATAAGTAACGGTTCATTTAGGAGAGTGGTAGATGAAGTAAGTGAATTTGCTGACATAGTACTAATAGATGCTCCTGCTGGTATAGAAAACAATTTTCATCGTACTGCCATATCTGCAAATGAGGCAATAATTGTAACGACTCCACATTTGAGTGCAATAAGAGATGCAGATAGAGTAAATTCAACTTTATTAACGTATAATATGAAAAAAGTTGGATTGGTTGTTAATAGATTAAGATATGATTTGTTAAAAAGAAAGGAGATACTTGATGCTGAAAGCATAGCAGAATTATTAAGTTGTCAATTGTATGGTAGCATTCCAGAAAATGATAAAATAGGTGTATATTCCACTATAGATGAAAGATATAGAAATGAGGCATATACTGCATATGAGTTATTAAAAGATAATTGGTTGAATGGAAAACAAATGGCAAAAAGTAAACTTGGTAGAGGTATGTTTAGGAGATTTTTTCAATGAAAAAGAAAAATCAAAGTGAAATTGTCAAAGAAAGATTTACAAAAAGCGTAAATATGGAACAAAAGATTTCGGAACCAATTGAAACAATGCTTATCAATGACATAGAAAGAGTACTTAAAAGTTATTTCGTATACCAAAAAAACTCGTTTAGGACCCAGTTTACTGAAGATAATGCAAACAAGGAATTCAATTTAACGTTGCAATACCAAAGAGTTAAAGACATAAAAGTTCTTTAATGGTACATTGTAAGTTAGCTTTTGTGATAAAGCCCCTTACGTCTGTTTCACTTAGTGTTTTAACGGTTTTTAAGTCGTTATCTATGATCTCAAATGTCGTATGAGTGTCTGGCTTAAGGTGTTTTAAAAGTCTTATTAATTTTAAATCATAGTGTACTAATATCGTGTACTTTTGAATAGTGGTATTTGTGTTTTTATCGCTTAGACAATTATTACTAATAAGCCTATAAGTTTCATCCTTTGAGTTGGATATATTAGCAAGATATATCGTAGCACTTATTATACCAAGAGATAGATTAGGCTTGTAGAAAAAACTTGCTAAAAATGATATTGCTAAAACACCGCTTATAACAATACCCATGGTCTTTATACGATTAATGGTTTTCAATTTGTTTTTAGAAGTGGAAATAATTATTCTTGCACCATCTAACGGAAATATAGGGATCAAATTGAAAATAGATAGTGTTAGAGATGCATCAAAAATGATTTTAGTATACGTGTATGAAATTGGAGAAGTCCACCATAGTGCTATTAAACAAACACAAAGGGCTAAATTTATTAACGGGCCGGCGAAGGCTATCTTTGCGCCATCACTATCATCAAAACTATTTTCGCCACTTAGCATTGCACCAAAGGGCATAATACTCAACGTGTCGAGATAATAGCCAAGAGATGATGCAACTTTAGCGTGCGCCCATTCATGCATGAATATACAAAGCATGCTTGCTACAAAGAATATGTAGTTGTTTTGTATAATTAAAATTATAGCGTAAACCCAAAAAGTTGGATGAATTTTAATTTTAAACATATATAATTTTATTTCAATTCCTAGTATTATATACAACTTATTTTAATTATGCATCTTGAAAAAGGTAATTGTTAATGGTATAATAAATAATATACGAATGAGGAGCGAGTTATGGGTAAAAAAGATATCATTATAAACAAGGCGAAATTGCTTGTCGCGGATATTAAAACTCATTGGTCAACGCCTCCTGAGGGCAAGTACGTGCCTTATAAAGAGTACAAGGATATTTTTGTCGCCGTCGGCAGTAATTATACAGCATCTAAGACATTGGAATATATATTCTTCGGTGTAGGATGCTATTTAATGATGTATCATTATAAACTTCCTTATCTTACCTATTCCATAATTGGAATTATTAATATGCCATTAAATTATATATGGTCATTAATTTGGTGGTATGTATGCGATAATTTATCCCATTTACCAAAGAAAACGGAATATAAACTTTATGGGCTTTATATATCGCTTATAGCTATAGGATTAGGGCTAATAATAGGTGATATCTCTCAATTATTTGATCAGGCAGGCTCCTTTATAACGTATATGAATGGACTTGAAGGGTTAAATGCAAGTTCCGTTTTTAAAATACTTGGTACGCACATTTTATATTCAGGTTGGGTAGGTGCACGTAATATATTCTGGCGTAGGATACTCGTTCCTAAATTGGGTAGGTACAAATATTCATTATATTGCGATTATATTCCTAAATGTATAATGGTTATTCTTATAGGTTGGTTGCCAATCTATAATATCCCGGACGTTGTAACGCGCGTGTGGGTGGCAAATCTTTTGTTTGCGGTTTACAATGTTTTTGGCTTTGGTAATTGCTTGGAAACTTGCACACAAAGCATAAGTCCTAACCTTGATGAGAGAATTAAGGTTAGAAGTTATCCAATAAAATTTTCTCACATTTTCCATTCAGTGATGGCATTTATAATCCCAATAATAATTGGGGCGCTTCGTTATGAATGGGCAGATATCAACGTGTTTAGATTTGTAATTCCAGCATTGTTTATTGTTTCAGCCACCCTGACGATGCTTTTTGCAGGTAGAGTAACAGAGCGTATACCACAACCACCAATTGAGAAGAAAATACATATAAAATTTTGGGACGGTATTTTCGGCGTACTCTCTAATAAATACCGTTGGATTAATACAATTGTAGGGTTAATTGATTCATTGGGCAATGGAATGCTTGCATTTACTACGGTATTATATCTTTATACCTTCCGTTTGAGCGGGCTAAGTTATGCGTTAATAGTCGGGCTTGTTTCATTTGCAGGAACACCACCTGATTTACTTACACCATTTTTCATGAAAAGATTTTCATACAAACAAATGATGATCTTTTACCAACTAACAAGAGCAATAGGTAATGCCGTAATAATCGTTGCCATTTTATTTACGGGCAATAATCTTATTTTAAGTGGTACAATTTGTATAATTGCACTTTTCTTGATGGAAATGACTAAAACGGTACCTACGTCGTTTAGCCACGATATGAACGTACGTATTAATGATTACCAAATGTACTTATCTGGAGAGAGATTGGAAAGTTTTTCAGGAATATTCGGTTGGTTTACAGGACCTATAACCTCTTTTGTAAGTTTAATCATTCCTTTGATGCTATTAAGTTTCGGATTCAACAGTAATTGGGACGTTTTGTTTATAGATGAATCAAGGGTTAACATAATTGTTATTCCACTCGCAATAGATCTCATAGGATTCCTTCTTATGACTATTCCATATTTCTTTTGGGATTATGATAGCAAAAAGCAAAATGCCGTTATGGAAGTGTTGAAACGTAGGGCTGAGGTTTCTGCAAAGAAAGCAGAAGAAAACGGCGAAATTGTAAGTAATACTTTTGTTGGGTAGGGGTGTATGGAAAACAATGAAATAAATCAAAATATAATCCCAAGTGATGGGGATTTATCGAAAGAGATTGTAGCTGTTGTAGACGCAACGGAACAACTTCAAGAAGATAAAACCATTATTAAAGATGAAGACGTATGGACCTACAAAATACCGGGATTGTCTGCACCACACATTGGTAAACAAATCAAATATAAATTTTTGAAGGAAGTCATAATAGTTTTGGTTGTAGTGGTTTCCATTGCTTTAGCTATTTATTTTAGCGTTGCAGCGGTACAAAAGGACACGTTTGAGTTTAAAGGATTAGAGAATGGGGTAGAGTTAAAAAAATTTAACAATACTGGCTATATAACCGAACTAACGATTGATTATCAAACAGAAATAAAATACATATCAGGGAATAGCGACCCCAATACAAATTTTTCGTTTGAAAAGGATGAGAGTAAACCTATTGTTGAAATTGGAGAATATGCATTTAACTGTGATGAAAAATTAAAACTGATAACTATAGGGGCAACGGTAGAAAAAATAGACGGAAAGTCGTTTTATAGTTGCTATGCTCTTGAGCGCATTGAGGTTGATGAAAATAATCAATATTACACTGATATTGACGGAGTATTATATAACAAAAATAAAACGGAGATTATTTGTTATCCCATAAAACATAATGATTATGTTCAAAGAGTAATGGGTTATAGCGACGATGCCAATAGAGAGGCTGAAGGTTACATTAAAGACGTTTTAACTTATAAAATACCATCAACGGTTACGAAGATTGGTCAATTATGTTTTAATTATACAGACTTAGTTAACGTATACTTGCCCGAAGGAGTAAAAAGCATTGAGAGTATGTCATTCTTCCGAGCAGGAGCTTTAAAAAATATATATTCATATAAAGACGACATTGTATATAATTCTATCCCAGACGGTGTTGAGTACATCGGCTCAGATGCATTCAGTTACTGTCAATCACTTAATTATATTTACATACCGTTCAGTGTACAAAATATTGGACATCATGCATTTTGGGACACCGTTTACAAAGAAAATGGAGAACTAAAAGGCATAAGTTGTATAAACGTAGCTCGTGATAAAAAGGACTTTAAAAAGAGCGTTGATTGTGGTGATCAGTGGCGTCCTAAGTATGACTACTTATTGTTCAAAAAGAACGTAGAAGTGAATTATGGAGCAACGAGACAATAGTAAAAGTAGGGGTTGATTTTTTGTTTCCCTTATACTATAATAAATAAGATAATACCACTTTGGAGGATTACGAAATGAAGCAAAGCAAATTGTACATAAAGTACAAAGTAGCTGGTGTGGTTTATGAAGAAGATCTTTACCAAACCAATCATTATACTATTGAAGAAACATGTTCACAAGATGGTGTAAAATTGACAATTATTCCTAAGCAAGAAATGGAATTAGTTGCGGTTGAGTTAAAATATTTGCACCCAACAAAGAGTGGTGAAAGGTTTTTTATCAATGGATATCAAGCATGGACCACTTCAAAAGAGGTTATAATTGATGATAAGCAAAAAGGATTAACGCCAATTACAAAGTTTACTAAGAAAGGCTTTGAGCTTGCTGCACTTTCCGGCGATTATAATTTTGTTAAGTATCCAAAAAAATCAGGACAATTCCATAGTTTCACTTACACCTACTATCGCGTGGAAAATGAAGTAGAACTTTACGGCTCTTTGAATGAGAGAACAGGTTTCACCATTTTCTATGCCGATATGAATGAAGGCACTTTTACTATTGCAAAAGATGTAGAAGGCGTTGTGATTGGAGATGCTTATGAAATTTTAAACGTAAATAAGTACGTTGGAGAATACGATAGTGTGTTCGATAGATATTTTGCCGACTTAAACTGCGCAAAGCCACGTATTGATCATTTAGCAGGCTATACAAGTTGGTATAACTATTTCCAAAAGATTGATGAAAACATCATTTTACGCGATCTTAAAGGTATAGGTAGAGTAAAGGACTACGTTGGCATTTTCCAAATTGACGACGGATATGAGCCATTTGTTGGCGATTGGTTAGATCCATCACCTAAATTCCCAAATGGTATGAAGTATATTGCTGATGAAATTCATAAAGAAGGATATTTAGCGGGCATATGGATTGCCCCATTTAGTGCACAACACAATTCTCGTTTAAGAAAGGAACATCCAGAATGGTTACTTAAACATCCTAATGGCAAACTTCAAAAAGGTGTATTTGCATGGGGTGGAGCTTATACTCTTGATGTATATAATGAGGAAGCTCGCGAATATATGCGTAATTTCTTTGACGTCATACTTAACGAGTGGGGCTATGATATGGTTAAATTAGACTTCCTATATAGTCAATGTATCTATCCTCGCTGTGGTAAATCTCGTGGTCAAATAATGGCTGAAGCAATGGACTTCCTACGTGAATGCGTAGGTGATAAATTACTTTTAGGTTGTGGCGTGCCTTTGGGATCATGCTTTGGAGTTGTTGATGCTTGTAGAATTAGTTGCGACGTAGACCTAAAGTACAAAGGTAAGTTCTATAATAAACTTGCAATAAACCAAGAATTACCTTCTGCACAAAATGCAATGACCAACACAATATTCCGTCGTCATTTAGACGGAAGGGCATTCTGTAACGACCCTGACGTATTCTTCCTTCGCGATTTCAATTTAACGTTTACTATGAAACAAAAGAAATTACTTGCAAAGGTTAATAAGATGTTCGGTAACGTATTATTTGTTAGTGATGACGTAGGTAAGTATGGTGATGAAGAGATTGAAATCATTAAGAAGGCTTTTGAAAAGTCAAATATAATGTTGATATCTGCTGAGTATATTGACAAGGATTACGTAACTATCAAATATATAGAAAACGGCGAACGCAAGGTGTTGCAATTTGATATGTTAACAGGTGAAACAAGTTCAGAACTGATCTAATTATCTTAAATTAAAGAGCCTCAATGAGGCTCTTTTTTATTGCCTAAGTTTTTAAAAGCATCAAGTAAAGAAGGGGAAAGCATATCTTGATTTTTTATGATGATATGGCTTGGATGAAACCGCATTGTAGATAAAAGAAGGTTCAAGTCGTCATTTTCAGTATAGGGTATTGGGTGATATAAAGCCCCGTTTAATGCTATATATGGCGTTGTAGTATTAGTAATTGTTAGTTTAGGAGATGGTTCAGTGGAATTTAAAAAATAGGAAATAATCTCATATAAATCCTTTTGTGAGTCAACGTCTATTAACAAAGCATTTACTAAGGTCGCAAGAGTAGCCCACGATTGTTGCAAGTTTCTTAGTCTATATTCTAATAAGTTTTCTACCCCTATGATTTTAACGTGTTGAACCTCTTTAAGTGCCGTGCATAATTCAAGTTCCTTGTCAACACCCAACAAGGTTCCAAGTAATAAATATCTTTCATATAATCGTAGTTCAGTATCCTTTAATAATTTATTTAGTTTCCTAAATTTATAATAAGATAAAAATATGTCACATATTATTCGATAATTTTCACTTAAATATTTTTCGTTGCATTGAATTACAATTTTATGGTAATTCTTGTATTCTACCGAATATAAAGAATTCTCTTCAACGTCTATTAATGATGTTTCTAAATAGTTTTCCATAATATTGTTTTTCTTCATCAGAACTTCAATTTGATTCATAAAGATATTATATGTTATTGTCTAATCTTAATGCAAAATTTTATTTTTAAAGTTGTAGTCGGACTTGTATAATATATTTATTATATAAAATTTTATTTACTAAATATTGACTATAACTTTAGTTTATGTTACTATATATTGTGATTTTTACTCATTACTTATGGAGGAATAGATGGCAAACGTTAAACCTGATAAAGTAAAAAAATATGATGCTTCCGACATTGTTGTGTTAGAAGGTCTTGAGGCAGTACGTTTACGTCCTGGTATGTATATTGGTACAACTGGTGTCAATGGTTTACATCATCTTTTATGGGAAATCGTTGATAACTCCGTTGACGAAGCGTTGAATGGTCACGCTGATACCGTTCAAGTTGTTCTAAACAAAGATGGATCTATTTCTGTTGAAGATAATGGAAGAGGTATGCCTATTGACAAGCACCCTAAATATAAAAAGAGTGGTGTTGAACTTATTTTTACTCAACTTCATGCAGGTGGTAAATTTGATAACAAAGAATATGAATTTTCAGGTGGTTTGCACGGCGTTGGTGCTGCCGTAGTTAACGCTTTGTCTGATTGGTTAGAAGTTGAGGTTTGTCGTGATAAGAAAGCATACGTACAACGCTATCAAAAAGTCGTATCTCCACGTAAGGTTCAAAGTGGTATTCCTCAAGGCGACCTTGAGTGCATAGGCTCTACAAAAAAACGTGGTACAAAGGTCACATTTAAGCCTGATGCCACCGTGTTTGAAACCGTTGAATTTAACCATGATACCATCGCTAAACGTCTTAGAGAACTTGCATATTTAACTAAAGGTGTTACTTTCACCTTTACTGATATGCAAAGAGTTGATGAGAACGGCGAGCCATATTATGAAAAGTTCTATTTTAAAGGCGGAATAATTGATTTTGTTAAGAGCCTTAACGAACACAATAATAAGCGCTCTGAAAAGGTAATATACGTTGAATCTTTAGATATTTCTAAGAAATTTCAAGTGCAAGTTGCAATTCAATATACCGATAGACCAGAAGATGAAATTGTTTCTTATGTAAACAATATTCCTACCCACGAAGGTGGTACTCATGAAACTGGATTTAAACTTGCTTTTACAAAAGCAATGAATGAATTCGTTAAGAAAAATAATCTTTTAAAGGCTAAGGATACCCCACCTTCAGGTGATGATTATCGTGATGGAATGTCTGCGATAATTAGTGTTAGGATGCAAAACATGCAATTTGAAGGTCAAACCAAAACAAAACTCGGCAATCCTGAAGTAAAAGGTTGGGTTGATAGTTTGGTTTATGAACAACTAAATCTATTCTTTGCAGAAAAGAAGAATAAAGATCTTGGAACTATGATTTTTAAACTTGCCGTAAGTAGTTCAAAGATGCGTAACGAAGAAAAGAAATTTAAAGAGGCGTTGCGTTCTAAGAATTCTATGGCTGGGAAAGTACTTGTAGGAAAACTTGCCTCATGCTCAGGAAAAGATTATTCAAGAAATGAATTATTTATCGTAGAAGGCGATTCTGCAGGTGGTTCAACAAAACAAGGTAGGGATCCAAAATTCCAAGCCGTGCTTCCACTTAAAGGTAAGCCCCTAAATACGTTAAAAAGTTCTGGTGCAAGTATTCTTGCAAACGAAGAAATACAAACGATCATCTACGCTTTAGGTACGGATTTTGATAGAAACTTTGATATTAAAAAGTTGAAGTATGATAAAATCATTATTCTTGCAGACGCTGACCACGATGGTGAACATATTAGATGTCTTCTCTTAACTTTCTTCTATCAACATATGCGCCCACTCGTTGAGCAAGGGCACGTTTATTTGGGTATGCCACCACTATACAAGGTTGAGCAAAAGAAAACGGGCTTCAAAAAGTATGCTTATAACGATAATGAGTTGGAAAAGATATTAGGCGAAGTGAAAGGGGCTTATCATCTACAACGCTATAAAGGTTTAGGCGAAATGAACTATGATCAGTTAAGAGATACGACACTTAAACCTGGTAGTAGAACTTTAACTCGCGTTACTATTGCGGATCTTGAGGCAGCAACAAGAACTGTATCACTTTGGATGGGTGACGACGCAAAGGCAAGACAAGCATACATTAATGAGAATGCGAACTTCAACAAGGTTGATACCTTCAAGACCAAATTCGGAGGCTAATAATGGCAAAAGTAAAAGGCACACAAATAGCATTAGAATTAGAAACTAACGTTTTAGAAAGGCCTCTTGATGAAGTTATGCCAGAATCTATGATGCTTTTTTCAGAGCATATTATTTTGGATAGATCCCTTCCAAGGGTAGAAGATGGACTAAAACCCGTTCAACGTAGAATTCTTTATACTATGTATAACCTTAAGATGGGACCACAAAGCGACTACAAGAAGAGCGCACGTATAGTTGGTGATTGTATGGGTAAATATCACCCACATGGCGATAGTTCTATCTACGGTGCAATGGTTAGAATGGTGCAAAATTTCAATATGCGCATGCCATTAATTGATGGACAAGGAAGCTTTGGTACTTTGACTGATCCTGGACCTGCTGCAATGCGTTATACGGAAGCAAGGTTAGAAGCTCTTTCAATGGAACTTCTTCGTGATATTGACAAAAACACTGTGTCATGGTCAAAAAACTTTGATGATACTTTGGATGAGCCGGATATTTTACCTGGACGATTTCCTAATCTTTTAGTAAACGGTGCTTCCGGTATAGCAATTGGTTTTTCAATGAATATACCACCACACAATCTAACCGAGGTTATAGATGGATGCGTGGCTCTCATTGATAATCCAAGAATGAAGTTAGACGAGTTGCTTACCATTATAAAAGGGCCTGATTTCCCAACGGGAGGCTTTATAGTTGGTGGACAAGACTTGTACAATATTTACGAAACCGGTCAAGGCAAATTCGTTATGCGAGGCAGGGCGGAAATTGAAAACGTAGGCGCGCAACAAAACATTATAATTACAGAAGTGCCTGGCGGCGTTAGCCCAAAAGCGTTGCTAAGTAGAATAGCAGATTTAGTAGAAAAGAAAGAACTTTATTCAAATATAGTCTCAATTGACGATGAATCTGCAGCAAACTTACGAATAGTTCTCAAACTTAAAAAGGGTGAAGATGCTGTTAAGGTATTGGAAGGTCTTTACAAAGATACTGAATTGCAATGTAATCACACTGTAAATATGGTTGCGATTGCGGATGGAAAGCCTTGTCAATTAGGACTTATTCAAATAATTAAATATTACCTTAATTATCAAAAGGGCATTATCTCAAAGCGTAGTAGATTTGATTTAAACGTTGCGCAAAAGAGAGCGGAGATTTTAGAGGGATATCTGCTCATAATGCCTAATATTGATGAAGTCATAGCAATAATTAGGGGTGCATCTACAAGAGCGGAGGCTAAGGTACAACTTCGTGAAAAATTCACTCTTTCAGAAGCGCAAGCAGAAGCAATCCTTACCTTGCAACTTGGCAACATCAACAAATTAGACGTTCATAAATTTGAAAACGAGTTGTCGGAACTTAATAAACAAATTGCTGAACTCACTAAAATACTCTCAAGCGATAAAGAGCAATATAAAGTGGTTAAAAAAGAATTGCAAGAAATACGCGACAAATATAAATGCAAGCGTTTAACCACAATCATTAATAGTATTGAAGACTTGGATATTAAGCCTCAAGTTTTTGACCCGACAAAACGCACTAATAAGAGATGTATTGCAACTATAGGAGAAAATGGTACTATCAAGGTGCTTTCTACTCGTAGCTTTATTTCCGCAAATCGCGACGTTGAATCAAGTGGGTTAGACGGACTTACTAAGGTCATTCACGAGGTTAAGCCCGACCATACCGTATTAGTCTTTGGATCTCAAGGAAATTGCTATAAATTGGACGTTAATAATGCAAGAGAAAGGCAGTGGACCGAGGTGGGAGATTCTTTAAATGCATTATATCCAACTTTTGCATCAAAAGAAGAAAGGGCGATAGCAATCATGTCTGCTAATCCTGAAACCCTTGAAAACGAAGAAGTCTATATTTATACGAGAAATGGTATGGTAAAGAAAACGTTATTCCGTAACTATTTTGTTGCGAAAGACGCATACCAAGTAATGTCGCTTAAAGAAGACGATGAAGTAATTGGCGTTGAAATGGTAAAAGAAAATTCAACAATAGTCTTTGTGACATCAGATGGCCAATGTGTAAATTCAGAAGTTGACGACTATCCATTGCACGGAAGAATTGCTGGTGGTGTTATAGGTGTAAATCTAAATACTGATGCGTACGTGGTATTCGCAGGACAAGCAGAGGTGGAATTAGGCATTGATGCCGATGGAAACGAGGCTTATATGCCACTTGGAGAAATTATCGTTATTACCGATAAAGGAACGGGAAAGAAGGTGATTGCATCTGAGTTTAGTCCAATGAAACGAGCAAGAAAAGGATTGCGCGTAATAGATATTTATGGTGAGCCTTATAAGGTATCTTTTGCATCTTTAGTTGTTGCACCTTATAAGCTTGCATTTATAGATGATGAAAACAATCTCCACGAAGTGGATACTGAAGATATCCGCATTGAAAGAAAGGATACCAAAGGTAAACCAATTTTACGCGGTGTAAAAGTTGCAAAAGTAGTTAAGCACGTGGAGGAAATGGAGTAAGATATGGCAAAACCAATAGTGGCAATAGTAGGAAGACCTAACGTAGGTAAATCTACTTTCTTTAACAAGATGGCAGGACGCAGGGTATCTATAGTTAACGATATGCCTGGCGTTACACGTGACCGCATTTACGTTGACGTAGAATGGTGTGGTTACAATTTTACAATGGTTGATACAGGCGGTATAGAACTTAAGAGCGAGGACCAAATGTGGAAACATATTCGTCGCCAAGCAGAACTTGCAGTAGATATAGCGGATGTTATTCTTTTATTTGTAGACGGCAAGACCGGTATAATGGCTGACGATTATGATGTAGCGCAAATGCTAAGATGCACAAATAAACCAGTTGTTCTTGCAGTCAATAAAATTGATGGTAAAGATGATAGTGTAATCCACGACTTTTGGGCTTTGAATTTAGGAGAGCCAATGCCTATTTCTGCAGAGCAAAGTTTGGGATTAGGCGACCTACTTGATGCTGTTTGCGCTAATTTTGATAAGGCAGATGCAACAGCAGAAGAGGAAACATTAAAGATAGCAATAGTTGGTAAACCTAATAGTGGTAAATCTTCATTGACCAATAGGCTTTTAGGATATGAAAGAGTTATCGTTTCAAATATCGCAGGTACTACGAGAGATGCAATCGATACACCGTTTGAATATGAAGGTAGAAAGTGCACTCTTATTGATACGGCAGGTATCCGCAAAAAGAGCAAGGTAGAAGAGGATGTTGAGTATTATTCCGTAATTCGTTCAATTAGTGCAATTCGTAGGGCTGATATCGTATTGGTTGTCGTTGATAGCATGGAAATGTTGTCTGAGCAAGATATAAGAATATGTGGACTTGTTCACGATGCAGGAAAGCCAAGTGTTCTTGTTATGAATAAGTGGGATTTAATTGAAAAGGATACTTACACGGTTAACAAGTTTACCGAAAATTTGAAAAACGATCTTAAGTTTATGAATTATCTTAAGACCGTATTCATTTCAGCATTGACGGGTAAGAGAGTAAATACCGTTCTTGATACTGCGATGCAAGCCTATGAGAATGCATCAAGAAGAATACCTACGGGTGTTTTGAATGACGTTATAGGCGATGCTATTGCCGTTAATGAGCCACCTACCCACAATGGTAAGAGATTAAAAGTTTATTACTCTTCACAACCATCAACAAATCCACCTACAATCGTAATATTTGTAAACGATGGAAAACTCATGCATTTCTCATATAGGAGATACATAGAAAATTCGCTAAGAAAGGCTTTTGATTTTAGTGGAACGCCAATTAAAATTGTGGTTCGCTCAAAAGATGAAGAAAAGATATAAGGAGCATTATGTATAAGAATTTAACTTTAGAAGAACAAAAGAAATTGCTTAATGAAGAGATGAATAGATATAACGGCTATAAAGCAATGAATCTTAGCCTTGATATGTCTCGTGGTAAGCCATGTAAAGAGCAACTTGATATAAGTATGAAAATGCTTGACGGTATAAATTCAAACACCGATTTTAAGCGTAAAATTGATTATCGCAATTATGGTATTGCCGATGGTATACCAGAACTTAAGAAATTGTTTGGTGATCTTATAGGGAACGTATCTAACGATGAAATCATTGTAGCATATAATGCAAGTTTGAATCTTATGTACGATAGCATACAACGCGCAATGCAGTTTGGTGTGCTTGGTGGAGAGCCATGGAACAAACAAGGTTCACTAAAATGGCTTTGTCCCGTTCCTGGTTATGATAGACACTTTGCTATAACCGAGTTGTTTGGCTTTGAGATGATAAACGTTCCTATGGATGAAAACGGACCAGATATGGATATGGTTGAAGAACTTGTAAAAGACCCATCCGTTAAAGGTATATGGTGTGTACCTAAGTATTCTAATCCTATGGGTATTATATATTCAGATGAAGTTGTTAAGCGTTTAGCAAACCTTAGACCAGGTGCAAAAGATTTTCGTATTATGTGGGATAACGCATATATGGTACACGCATTATATGGTCAAGATCATATGCTTGACATCTTTGAAGAGGCTAAAAAAGCCAACAATGAAGATATAGTATACATGTTTGGCTCAACCTCAAAGATAAGTTTTGCAGGTGCAGGTGTGGCATTTATGGCAGGCTCTAAGGCAAATATGGATAGCCAAAGAAAATATATGAGTATTCAAACAATAGGCCCAGATAAAGTTTCACAATATATGCATAGTCTATATTTTAATTCCCCAGAGGATATTTATATACATATGGAAAAGCATGCTGAAATTTTACGTCCTAAATTTGAGGAAGTGTTAAAAATTATGGATGAGGAACTAACCGAAACCGGAATAGCAAAATGGAACAATCCAAGAGGAGGATATTTCATTTCTTGTTTCCTTGAAGAAGGAACCGCTAAACGAACCGTACAATTAGCAAAGGAAGCAGGCGTAGTATTTACAGGCGCAGGTGCAACTTATCCTTATAAGAAAGATCCAAAGGATAGTAACTTAAGAATTGCTCCAACACTACCACCTATGGATGAATTAAAAACAGCAATGCACATCTTCTGCTGTTGTGCAAAGATTGCATTCCTTGAAAAAGTTACTGCATAATAAACATAAGCGCACCGCAAGGTGCGTTTTTTGTTTGCATACAAAGAAAATTTCTGCATAGTATTTACTAAAATATTTTGGAGGACGTCTATGCAGACATACGATATATATAACGATATTGCACTTAGGACCAATGGAGACATCTATGTTGGTGTTGTTGGTCCAGTAAGGACTGGAAAATCAACCTTTATAAAAAGGTTTATGGAGGAGATAGTATTAGATAGGGTAGAAAATAGTAATTCGCGCGAAAGAGCAATTGATGAATTGCCACAATCTGCAGATGGTAAAACAATTATGACTACTGAACCTAAGTTCGTACCATCTGAAGCTATAGGAATAGAAGTGGGAGATAGTAGTGCAAAAATAAGAATGATTGATTGCGTTGGATATTTGATTCCGAGCGCTTTAGGTGGAATAGAAGAAGGAAAACCACGCATGGTTAAAACTCCTTGGAATGAGGAAACAATTCCTTTTGAAAAAGCAGCAGAGTATGGTACTGAGAAGGTAATAAAAGAGCACTCAACGGTTGGCATAGTTGTAACCACAGATGGAAGTATCGGAGATATTCCAAGAGAAGATTACGTTTTAGCAGAAGAACGAGTCGTAAAGGAACTAAAAAGCATCGGCAAGCCATTTATAATCGTGGTCAATTGTACTAATCCTGAAAGCAAAGAAACAATTGATTTATCTTCTAATTTGAATGAAAAATATGGTGTTTCTGTAATACCATTAAATTTACTCACTGCAGGAAAAGAATTGCTTGAAAAGGTATTAGAATCCGTACTATACGAGTTTCCTTTGAAAAGAATAGACGTAAGACTACCTAAATGGATGCGTGCTTTAAGCATTGATAATCCAATTATGAAATGGTTACTTATTAAGTTAAAAGAAGGAAATGAAATAATAAAAATAAAAGATTTCCAAAAGGTTATTGCGGACTATGAAGGAACGGATTATTTTGAAGACAATCCAGATTTAGAAGTATATTCAGGCAAAGGCATTTTGAATGTATCGTTAATGCCAAAGTCACAACTATTTTATAAGATATTGTCAGATGAGTGTGGTATAGAGATTAATGATGAATTTTCATTAATGAGTTATTTGGTAAAAGCATCCATGGCATTTAAAAATTATGAAAAAATAAAGGTTGCATTGGATCAAGTAGAAGAAACAGGTTATGGTATAGTACTTCCACGAATGGATGAACTCGAACTACAAGAACCTGAACTTCTCAAAAGAGGCTCGCAATTCGGTGTTAAACTAAAAGCAAAAGCCCCATCTATACATATGATGAAGGTAGACGTAGAAACGGAAGTTAAACCAATAATTGGATCTGAACAACAGTCTGGGGATATAGTAAACTATCTAATGAGTGAATTCCGCGATAATAAGCAAGGAATATGGAATACCAATATGTTTGGAAAACCATTATCGAATTTAGTTAAAGAAGATTTAGATGCTAAAATTGGTAATATGCCAACGGAATGTAGACGAAAGTTAAGAAAGACAGTTAATAGAATAGTTAATGAGGGAAAGGGTGGTGTAATTTGTATTTTATTATAAAACAAAAGGGCTCGTTTGAGCCCTTTTTAATTTTTAGCCTTTAGGAGAATAGTTGGGAGATTCTTTTGTTATTGAAATATCGTGAGGATGACTTTCAACAAGAGAAGCGCTAGTTATTTTAATGAATTCTGAGTTGGTACGTAATTCTTCAATAGTGGCTTTTCCACAATAACCCATACCTGAACGAATTCCACCAACTAATTGATAAATAACGTCTGATAGTGCGCCTTTGTAAGGAACTCTGCCTTCTACGCCTTCTGGAACGAGTTTTTTAGCATCTTCTTGGAAGTATCTATCCTTACTACCTGCTTCCATAGCACTCATAGAACCCATGCCACGATATACTTTAAAACTTCTTCCTTGATATATTTCAAGTGCGCCAGGTGATTCTTGAGTACCAGCAAGAAGACTACCTAACATAATTGCGCTTGCTCCGGCGGCAAGGCCTTTTATGATGTCACCACTATACTTAACACCGCCATCACCGATGATTCTCTTGCCGTATTTATCTGCCATTTCAGCGCAATCCATAATGGCCGTAATTTGTGGTACACCAATACCAGCAACAACACGCGTGGTGCATATAGAGCCAGGTCCAATACCAACTTTAACAACGTCAGCGCCTGCTTTAATTAGTGCTTCAGTTGCACTTGCCGTTGCAACGTTTCCCGCAATAACTGGAAGGTTGGGGAACTTGCTCTTGATGTTTGAAACAACGTTGAGAACACCTTGATTGTGTCCGTGAGCAGTGTCAATAGCAATAATGTCAACCTTAGCATCTACAAGAGCTTGTACTCTTTCAAGATAATTTGCACCTGCACCAACTGCTGCGCCAACTAATAGGCGACCATTGGCATCTTTTGCACTATTTGGATATTGGATTGATTTTTCAATATCCTTAAGCGTAATTAATCCTTTAAGATTGCCCTCATCATCAATAAGTGGCAACTTTTCAATTCTATATTTACCAAGTATTTTTTGTGCTTCTTGAAGGGTTGTACCAACGGGTCCGGTAATTAGATTTTCTTTAGTCATTACGTTTGCAATGGGTTGAGAATAATCAGTTTCAAAACGAAGATCACGATTGGTTAAAATGCCAACTAATTTTGTTCCTTCGGTAATTGGAACACCGCTGATTTTATATTTTCCCATTAAAGCATTTGCTTCAGCAACGCTATGTTGAGGGCTAAGGAAGAAAGGATCGGTAATAACGCCGTGCTCACTTCTCTTTACTCTGTCAACGTGTTGTGCCTGTTCATCAATGGAAAGGTTTTTGTGAATAATACCAAGACCTCCTTCACGTGCCATAGCAATAGCCAACCCTGCTTCAGTAACGGTATCCATAGCTGCTGAAATTAGAGGGATATTTAATTTAATGGTATCGGTGAGTTTAGTTGAGAGGTTTGCGTCTTTAGGTAAAACGTTAGAATATTGAGGTACTAGCAATACATCGTCGAAGGTAAGTCCTTCAGCAACAATCTTCGCCATAAAAATCTTAAACTCCTTTGCGCTTTTTTTAATTATAGTATGCAAATCTCTCTTTGTCAAACGATTACTACTTTTATAATTATTTGTTTTACAAATATATATGACGGCTTGTTGGAATAAATAGGTAAAAAAAGAAGATTCGCTATTGAAAAGTATGAGTATTATTTGATATAATTTAAAAGACATCGGAGGTCTTATGATAGAGATTATAGCAGCAACGGGAAATGAACATAAGGTTAAAGAATTTAGAGAAATTTTAGGTGCCAATTACGATATTAGATCACTAAAAGAAATTGGCTTAAAACTTGACGTTGTAGAAGATGCAGATACGTTTTTTGGTAATGCACTAAAAAAAGCAAAAGCAATTTCTGATATAACGGGAAAGATAGTCCTTGCTGATGATAGTGGATTAATAGTTGATGCCCTTAATGGTGCACCTGGGGTATATTCTGCACGATATGCGGGTGAAGACGGTAATGATTTTTTGAATAGGCAAAAATTACTTAAAGAAATGGATGGCGTTAAAAATCGTTCAGCGCGTTTTAAAGCATCTATCGTATTGTATTTTCCAAATGGGGAATTTATACACGCAGAAGGTGTAACGGAGGGTGAAATTCTTTTCAAAGAGGAAGGAAATCAAGGTTTTGGCTACGATTCGCTTTTTTATTCACTTGATTTAAATGAAAGTTTTGGTATTGCATCTTCTAAGGCTAAAAATGCAGTGAGTCATAGGGGAAGAGCTCTTGAAGTATTGGTAGAAAAGTTAAGGAATAAATAGTTATGAGACTTAGGCGATTATTTATCGTTTTAATATGCTCAATTTTTTTAGCCACAACGGTTGCTGTTTTATATAACGAGGGGTACTTTATGCAGAACAAAATTCATTATAACGTTAACAAAACGTATCAAACTATTGAAGAAGGTTTTGGGGTTTCTGGATGTTGGTGGGCACCTGACGTTGGTGGTTGGACGGCTAATACTGAAAGCGGAGAAGATATAAGAGAAGCGATTGCAAGATATTTGTTTGATAAAGAAAGTGGATTAGGTTTAAGCGTATATAGATACAATGTTGGCGCGGCTGTAACCCCAGATAAGGGAAAATATTCACATTATTGGAGAACGGTAGAGAGTCCAATAGATGAACATGGCAATTATAATGAAGATAGAGACGCAAATGGAAAATATATGCTCAATTTAGCACTAAAATATGGTGCTGAAGAAGTGGTTTTATTTGCAAATAGCCCGCCGAATAATTTAACGAAAAACGGCAAGGCGCACAGTTCAGATGGAAAGTGCAATATTGATGAGTCAAACTATAGGGCTTATGCTGAATATTTTTGTGACGTTGCAGAGAGATTTATCAGTGATGGCATTCCGGTGGTTGCATTGTCTCCAATCAATGAACCCGAGTGGGAGTGGAAAGGAGGTCAAGAAGGGTGTCACTATGAACCGAATGAAGCCGTAAAGTTATATGAAACTTTTATAATAGAAATGGAAAAACGTGCAATTCTTAAAGACGTTGAACTATCTATTTACGAAAGTGGTATGGTTGGTGGAAGAATATATGAGTACGTAGATGCATTTATGTCATCTGATCTTATACGCACACGCTTTACTAAATTAGATTCACATAGTTATTGGGCTTCAGCGGAAGAAAAAAGCACGTTTTATAGATATATTGAAGAAAGGTATCCTGAACTTGATGTTTCAATGACCGAATGGTGTCAAATGCAAAACGGAAGAGAATCTGGAATGAATCCTGCATACGCTATCGCAAACGTAATAATGGATGACTTAGTTAATTTGAATGCTATTGGTTGGCAGTATTGGTTAGCGGTCTCTTGTTACCACTATGAGGATGGATTACTCTATGTTAGCGTGGAAGATAAAAATGATTTGCAAATACCTCTAAGATACTATGCTTTTTCACAATTTACAAAACATATAGAAAAAGGCGCCGTTAGAATTGCTTCTAACGTTGAACTTCAAAATAGAAATGATGATACTTTAAGGAATTGCTCTTTTGTTAATCCAAACGGAGATTTGGTTAGTGTATTTATTAATACAGGGGAGAGCGTAGAATTGTTTAGTATAGGTTTATCAAATGAATATAGTTATTATGAAACTTACTCGACTAATGCAGTAGGGGATTGTGGGACAAAGGTGGGTGCCGAAACAATAAATTCCCGAATTAACATACCCGGTCAATCTATTACTACTATAGTGTATAAAAAATAAGAAGAACACCATTTGGTGTTCTTCTTTTTGGAGCGGGAGACGAGATTCGAACTCGCGACTTTCACCTTGGCAAGGTGACACTCTACCACTGAGTCACTCCCGCGCACTCATTTGAACGATATTGAGTATACTACATCAAAAAATATTTGTAAACAATTTTAACACACTTTTTTAAAAAATTTTTAAAATATTTTTCCACAAAAAAATTTTACATTTGTTTGTTAAAATACTTGCGTTATCAAATTAAAAGTGATATTATACTAAAGCAAACAAAGATGTGCACCTTTAGCTCAGTTGGTAGAGCAACTGACTCTTAATCAGTGGGTCCAGGGTTCGAGTCCCTGAAGGTGTACCAAGGATAACGCAAGACATAGTTCTTGCGTTATTTTTTTGTTTATTCTTGCAACCCTTATACTTAATTATTATTACTAAGTAATTAGAATAAAGTTGTTATTTAATATTGATTTATTTTTAAACTTATGGTAGATTAATATTTAGCAATTAAAGGTAGGTTTTTTATGAAATCAGTTCGTAGCGTGTTTAAAATTGGTGTAGGTCCTTCAAGTTCTCACACAATGGGACCTAATTTTGCAGCAAAAAGATTTTTGAGTGAAAACCCAGATGCTGATAGTTTTCAAGTTACTTTGTTTGGATCTTTAGCAAAGACCGGCAAAGGTCATGGTACAGATAGGGCAATCTTGGATGCACTTCTCCCATATCCAACTGAAGTTATTTTTAATTACGACGATATTGATTTACCACATCCCAACACCTTGTCTTTTATTGCGTTTAAGGATGGTAAAGAGATTGGTAACAAAACGTTTTTATCAATCGGTGGTGGTGATATAAAGGCAAAGGGTGAATTGAGCACTATTGAGCCGGACGTTTACCAAGAAAAGCATTTTACCGAAATAGTAGATCTATGCAAGGCAAGAAACATCCGCTTATCCGATTATGTTTTTGAACATGAAGGTGAAGGATTTAAAGAATTCTTGATGAATGTGTGGCAAACTATGTGTAACGCAATTTCTCAGGGCCTTACAAAGACGGGTATTCTACCTGGTGGCTTGGAATTACAAAGAAAGGCTCAAAAGTTATATAACAAGCGCCATATAGATGAGAGTCCACAAACGAGAGAAAACCGTATCGTTTGTTCCTATGCATTTGCAGTAAGTGAACAAAATGCAGACTGTGGTACTATTGTAACTGCTCCTACGTGTGGTTCTTGTGGTGTTGTTCCTGCAGTATTAAAATATATGCAAGATAAAAATGGATTTAGCGACAACGATATAATTCGTGCCCTTGCTGTTGCAGGTTTAATAGGTAATATAGTTAGAACTAATGCTTCAATTAGTGGCGCCGAAGCAGGTTGTCAAGCCGAGGTTGGAACTGCTTGCTCAATGGCTGCTGCTGCTCTTGCTGAACTTTTTGAAATGGGTATTGACCAAATTGAATACGCAGCAGAAATATCGCTTGAACACCATTTAGGTTTAACGTGTGACCCTGTATGTGGTTTAGTTCAAATTCCATGTATAGAGAGAAATGCAGTTTCTGCAATGAGAGCAATAAACGCATTGTCACTCGCTAACTTCCTTTCAGATAGTCGTAAGATTAGTTTTGACATCGTTGTTGAAACAATGTATAGAACGGGTAGGGATCTATCAGAACACTATCGCGAAACTTCACAAGGTGGCTTAGCAAAATTATATCAGCACAAATAGGAGAAGGAAACTATTATTTTGGTATTATAAAACGACAGGTTTGCCTGTCGTTTTATTTTATGGTGGACTCGAAGAGACTTGAACTCTCGACCTCTCGGTTGCGAACCGAACGCACTACCAACTGTGCTACGAGCCCGTAGATTTATTGAAATAAAAAATGGAACATCCACTGTTCCATTCCTTGGTGCGACCGAAGAGACTTGAACTCCCACCTCATAGAGACTAGATCCTAAGTCTAGCGCGTCTGCCAATTCCGCCACGGTCGCATACAATAGGGGATTTAACATCCCCCTTGTTGGTGATCCATCGGAGATTCGAACTCCGGACACCTTGATTAAAAGTCAAGTGCTCTACCGACTGAGCTAATGGATCTTAGCGATGACTCACAAATATCGGGCAAATTTTGGCAGGGGTGGCAGGATTCGAACCTACGAATGCGGGAGTCAAAGTCCCGTGCCTTACCGCTTGGCGACACCCCTATAACGCTTTGTGGGGTGAGTAGTGGGACTTGAACCCACGACCTCCAGAGCCACAATCTGGCATTCTAGCCACCTGAACTATACCCACCGCGTTAATTTGCGAGTCATCTATTGTAAAGTTGCCCGATGCGTGTTTTGGTGAACCAGGAGGGATTCGAACCCCCGACCTACGGCTTAGAAGGCCGTTGCTCTATCCTACTGAGCTACTGATCCAAACCATACGTTGGAGCGGGTGATGGGAATCGGACCCACGCAACCAGCTTGGAAGGCTGGTGTTCTACCATTGAACTACACCCGCAAACTTTACGGATATCACACGCGCTTATTTAGTATACTCACTTTTAAAATTATTGTCAAACAATTTTTTATAATTAATGAAACCTTTTTTGCAAATTTTATTTCACCCACTTTTTAGTGTCGCATCAAGATGAAATTAATTATTGACTTATAATATATACAATAGTATAATTATTATATAATTATTATTTAAGGAGACCTTTAGTCAAATGAATGCAAGAGAAACTATTGAGAACATTAAAATTGTTCCCGTAGTAAAGATTGATAACGTTAAAGACACTCTTCCTTTAATGGATGCTTTATGTGAGGGTGGGATTCTTATTGCAGAAATTACCTTCCGTACATCTTGTGCAGCAGATGCAATTAAGATTGCTGTTGAAAATTTTGGCGATAAAATGCTTATTGGTGCTGGTACGGTTATAAATGCATCTCAGGCACAACTAGCCATTGAAAATGGGGCAAAATTTATAGTTTCACCTGGCTTTGGTAAAGATATAAGTGACGTTTGCAATAAGTATAACGTAGCTTATGTACCAGGATGTGTAACACCTACTGAAATTATGGCAGCAATTAGTGCTGGTCATAAAATCATTAAGTTTTTCCCTGCTTCAAACTATGGTGGAGTTTCTACCATTAAGGCTTTAAGTGCACCATTTAATGATATCGTATTTATTCCAACGGGTGGCATAAATGCAAATAACATTAATGAATATCTTGCAGTTAAATCTATAATTGCTTGTGGTGGAAGTTGGATGGTAAAAGACAGCTTGGTCAAAGAAGGTAAATTTGATGAAATAATTAAAATCTGTAAAGAAGCTTGTGCGGTTATTGGAGGATAGTTATGAAAGTTGTAACTTTTGGTGAATTAATGCTAAGACTTGCTCCAAACGGATACTATCGTTTTTTTCAAAACGATCAAATGCAAGCAACTTTTGGAGGAGGCGAAGCCAACGTAGCAGTATCTCTTGCAAATTATGGTTTTGATTCCGTTTACGTTACCAAACTTCCTAAACACGCAATAGGACAAGGCGCAGTAGATTCATTGCGTTATTTTGGTGTTGATACATCAAAAATTGTTCGTGGTGGAAATAGGGTAGGTATTTACTATTTGGAAAAAGGTGCTTCTCAACGTGGTAGTGTATGTATATATGACAGAGCACACTCTGCTATTGCTGAAGCAACGATAAAAGATTTTGATTGGGATAGCATTTTTGATGGCGCTGATTGGTTCCATTTTACAGGAATTACACCCGCACTTGGTAAAAACGTTGCAGAGATTTGTGTTGAAGCATGCCGTGTGGCAAAGGCTAAAGGGGTAAAGATTTCTTGTGACCTTAATTATCGTGGTAAGTTGTGGACGAGGGAAGAAGCCCGTGAAACCATGACCAAACTTGCAAAATACATTGACGTTTGCATTTCTAATGAAGAAGATGCTAAAGACGTATTTGGCATTGAAGCAGAAGGCACTGATATTTATGGTGGCAAATTAAATCATGAAGGATATAAGTCGGTTGCAAAACAATTGGCAGACACCTTTGGCTTTGAAAAGGTTGCTATAACACTACGTACTTCTATTTCTGCAAATGATAATGATTGGGCAGGAATGTTATATGATGGAGAGGGATATTACTTTTCAAAGAATTATCATCTTCATATTGTTGATAGAGTTGGTGGTGGAGATTCATTTGGCGGTGGGTTAATCTATTCGCTTTTGAGTGGCAAACCATCTCAAGATGCCATAGAGTTTGCCGTTGCAGCGAGTGCGCTAAAACACTCTGTTGAGGGCGATTATAACCGCGTATCTGTTAGTGAAGTTGAAAAACTTGCCAATGGTGATGGCAGTGGAAGAATTAAAAGATAAAGTTTTACAAGGAGAAATAATATGTTAGCTAAAGTGAAAAATTGGTTGTTATCTCACAAAGATATACTACAAATCGTTAAATTTATAGGAATTAGCCTTATTGCGTTTGCCGCAGAATATGCTATTTTCTACGCACTACAATTCGGTTTATATAATGCTTGTGGTCAAGAAGACTTTAAGTGGTTTTTATTTGAATATAAAGGCGGTAAAGAGGGCGCTTTTGGTCTTGCTGGCTTTATAGCATTCCTTGTTTCAAAATGTGTTGCAGAAATTATTTCATTTATAATTAACCGTAAAAAGAATTTTGAAGCAGATAATAATATCGTTTTCAGTATTGTAACTTATGTTATAACCGTTGTGGCTCTAATCATATTCAGCACTTGGTTGGGTGGTGCATTATCAAATCTTCTTGGTGAATCTCTAAAAGAATTTGGTACAACCATTGGTAAACTTCTTGGTTCATTTATTAGCTTTATAGTTATGTTCGTAATGGATAAGTTCGTAATTATGACCAAAAAGAAAGAAAAAAAGGTTGAAGGCACTGCGGCCGAAGAGTCAGTAGAGGTTGTAGCAGAAGAAGTTAGCGAGGAAAAATAGTATGAAGTATGACGTTTTGACCATAGGCCATATTTCACTTGATTATAATATCGATTATTTAGATAATCAAATTATTGAAATTGGTGGCGCTGTCATCTATTCCTCGGCGTCAGCTTATGCGTTGGGGCATAAAGTAGGAGCAGTTACTAAACTTTCATCAAAGGATAGCGAGCGCCTAAATGCCTTGGTTATTCCTAAAGAAGACATTTACGTAACTGATTCAGAATATTCAACTTCTATAAGAAATAAATACTTTACTGCCGATAAAGAGCGTAGGGCATGCACCTGCATTAGTCAAGCAGATCCATTTGTTTTAGGCGATATACCAAACGTAGAAAGTGATATCTATCACTTTGCTGGCTTGATATATGGAGATTTTGATGGAGAGTTGATTAAAGCACTTTCAAAACGAGGCAAAGTAGCAGTAGACGTACAAGCAACGCTTCGTCATCAAGATAGAGAAGATGGCGGAAGAATGTACTTTGAAGATTGGTCTGATAAAAAAGAATTATTGCCATATATTGATTTCCTTAAAACAGATGCCGCTGAAGCTGAAATTCTTACTGGTTGTAAAGATAGAAAAGAGGCTGCAAAAATGTTGTATGACTGGGGCGCAAAAGAAATTTGTATAACTCATAATACAGAAGTTTTAGCATACGATGGCAAGGATTTTTATACTTGTCCAATTAAGGCGAGAAATCTTTCAGGAAGAAGTGGAAGGGGTGATACGACGTTTGCAGCATATATTACTGAAAGGCTTTCAAACGATATTCCCACTTCATTACTATGGGCAACGGCAACGGTGTCTTTAAAAATGGAGAAGCCAGGTGCGCTACAAGTTAAGCGAGACGCCATTCAAGAATATATAAATGAGTTTTATAAAGGAGAATGCGATGAAAACCGTTAAGGCAGGTATTGTGGGTTTGGGTGGCCGTGGTATAGGTTTACTCAAACAACTCGTTAAAATGAAAGATATAGAAATACTTGCAGTATGTGATTTGTATAAGGATCGTACGGAAGATGGCGCTAAAATGGTTGAAAAAGCCATGAAAAACAAACCCTTACAAACTCAAGACTACAAAGATATCTTAAACATGAGTGAAATCAATACTTTGTTTATATTCTGTAGTTGGGAAGATCACGTTAAAGTTGCCGTTGAGGCAATGGAAAAGGGGATCATAGTAGGTCTTGAGGTAGGTGGTGCATATTGCGTTGAAGATTGTTGGGCAATAGTTGATGCTTATGAAAGAACGGGAACACCCATTATGATGCTTGAAAATTGTTGTTATGGACAATATGAATTGATGGTGCTTAATATGGTACGTCAAGGCTTGTTTGGCGACGTTGTTCATTGCTCTGGTGGCTATCAACACGACTTAAGAGAGGAAATAACTCACGGAAAAGAAAATAGGCATTATAGACTACACAACTATCTAAATAGGAATTGTGAAAATTATCCTACTCACGAATTAGGACCTATTTCTAAGATTTTGGATATTAATCGTGGAAATCTAATGATTAGCCTAACTTCAACTTCTTCATGTGCAAAGGGTTTAAATCAATATATTAGAGATGGTAAAGCCTCAAATCCTGAACTAAAAAATGCAGAATTTAAACAAGGAGATATCGTTACTACCGTAATTAAATGTCTTAACGGAGAAACTATAACTTTAACTTTAGATACTACTCTACCACGTACTTATTCTCGTGGTTTTACCGTTAGAGGTACGAAAGCAATGTATCAAGAAGATAACAACCTACTATTTAAGGATGGTTTACCCAAAGTGTATGAATTTTATGGTAAGCCACTTTGGAATAACGGAAGGAAATATGCACGCAAATATAGACATCCAATATGGCAATGGTTTAAACGCAAAGGTGTGCGTGGCGGTCATGGAGGTATGGACTATCTTGTATTGAGAGCGTTTATAGAAGCAATACAAAATGAGACGTATATGCCCATTGATGCATACGATACGGCTTCTTGGATGGTAATTACTCCTTTAAGTGAGATTTCAATCAAAGAAGGAAGTGCTCCACAATTAATACCCGATTTCACTCGTGGTAAATATGCAAATAGAATGGAAAAAGCATCGGGCTTATATAACTTGGATAAATAATGGAGGAAAACATGAACGGATTAACTAAATTTTATTATCGCACTTATCAAAGAATTTTTAAACTTGCAACCACTTACGTGTTACCTTGGAGAGTTCCAGAATTGATAACAGGAGCCGGTAGCATTAAAGAATTGCCTACTTTCATAAAGGACAAGGGACTTAAGTCTGTTTTAGTAGTTACGGATAATATGCTTATGAAATTAGGTCTTGTTCCTCCAATGCTTGAGGAGATGGATAAGATTGGCCTAAAATACGTTGTTTATAGCGACGTTGTTCCCAATCCTACTATTGATAATATTGAAGATGCACTAAAACTATATAAAGAAAACGAATGCGAAGCTATTGTAGCCTTTGGTGGCGGATCTCCGATGGACTGTGCAAAGATAGTGGCAGCAAGAGCAGTTTGCCCTAATAAACCAGTAAGCAAAATGAAAGGATTACTTAAAATATTAAAGAAAATACCTCCTTTCTTTGCAGTACCTACTACCTCTGGTACGGGCAGTGAGGCAACCCTTGCGGCAGTTATTACTGATCCTAAAACACACGATAAATATCCAATTAATGACCCAAGCATAATACCTAATTATGCAGTTTTAGATCCAGAACTTACAGTTTCACTTCCAAAACATATTACTTCTACAACGGGTATGGATGCTTTAACTCACGCAGTAGAAGCATATATCGGCTTAAGCAATACTGACTTTACAAGAAAAGAAGCTGAAATTGCAGTTGAACTAATATTTAAATATCTAAAGAAGGCCTATGATGAGGGTTCAGATATTGAAGCACGACAAAAGATGCAAGAGGCAGCATATCACGCAGGATGTGCCTTTACAAGGGCTTACGTTGGCTACGTTCACGCAATAGCTCACTCCCTTGGTGGCAAATATGGAATCCCTCATGGTCTTGCTAATGCTATTATCCTTCCCCACGTATTGGATTATTTTGGTGATAGTTGCCACGAATCACTTGCTAAACTTGCTGACTTTGCGGGGATTGACGGTGCGACAGTGACTGAAAAAGCATTGAATTTTGTTCAAGCGATTAAGGACATGAATGAATATATGAATATACCTAAATTCGTTGAAGGCAAGATTCAAGATGAAGACATACCATGGCTTGTTAACCACGCATTGAAAGAAGCAAATCCATTGTATCCAGTACCAAAGTTTATGGGTAAAGAAGAAATGGAGTCCATGTATCAACAAATTAGAGGATAATTCAGTGATAGAAGAAGTAGTACAACCTGGTGCCGTTTTGGTTAACGTAGGAATAGAGAAAGACCTCGAGAAACCTCTTGAGGAACTTTCTTTGCTTGCTAATACTGCGGGCTACGAAGTAAGGGCAATTTTGACTCAACATAAGGAACATCCTGATAAAGCGTATTATTTAGGTACGGGAAAGGTAATGGAGTTAAAATCCGTAGCTGAAGCAACGGAATGCGAGGTTATAATATTTGATAATGAACTGAGTGGTACACAACTTAATAATCTTGAAGAAGAATTGGGTGTAACGGTGATGGATAGGGCTACCTTAATTATAGAGATATTTGCTCGCCATGCAACATCTAACGAAGGAAAACTTCAAGTTGAGTTGATGAGAAAACGTAAGATGCTTCCAAGAGTGCTTGGACAAGGTTTAGTACTTTCACGCCAAGGTGGCGGTGGTGGCGGTGGAATGGGCGCTCGCCGTGGTGGTGGTGAACAGCAACAAGAATTAGATAAGCGTACGATACGTGCTGAAATTCGTGACCTTGAGGAGCGTATAGAAAAACTATCTAAAGAAAGAGCATTACGTAGAGAAAAGCATTTAAAGAATAAGGTTAAAACTGTTTCTTTGGTTGGTTATACTAATGCAGGTAAATCAACTTTGATGAATGCTATGACAAAAGCAGGGGTTTTAGAAGAAAATAAATTGTTTGCAACATTAGACCCTATATCTCGTAAGATGTGGCTTGGTTTAGGCAAAGAGTTTTTGCTTGTAGATACAGTTGGATTTATTTCAAAGTTACCACACGAATTCGTAAGGGCTTTCAGATCAACTTTAGAAGAGACAAAGTATTCAGATCTTATTCTTCACGTTGTTGATGGATCAAACGCAGATGCAACTATGCAATACGATGTTGTTAACGAAGTTCTAAGTTCAATTGGTGTTGAGAACACACCTATCATTGTTGTTCTCAATAAGATGGATGTTGAAAGAGATGAAACTGCTCCATTGCCTGGCGCAGAGAACGTAGTTATGATAAGTGCAAAAACAGGAATGGGAATTGAATTACTTAAAGAGAAAATATCTCAAACCTTATTTGGAAAGACAGGAGATTTTTATGAAAGTTTTAATAATAAATGGTAGTCCAAGAGTTGATGGTAATACAACGATTGCTGTAAACGAACTCGTAAAAACATTTACATCAGAGGGTGTAGATACTGAGGTTATGCAAGTAGGCGGTAAGGATATTAGAGGTTGTATCGCTTGCCTAAGCTGTTCCCAAAATGGGAGATGTGTTTTTGACGACGTTGTAAATGAGGTCGCTCAAAAATTAAAAGAGGCTGATGGAATGATCGTTGCATCTCCAGTATATTATGCTCAAGCAAATTCTACACTCGTGTCTTTACTTACAAGAACGTTTTATAGTTCAAAATTTGATAAAAGTATGAAAGTCGGAGCATCTGTTGCAGTGGCAAGAAGAGGGGGATGTTCTTCAACCTTTGATGAATTAAATAAATTCTTTACCATTTCAGGTATGCCCGTTGTGTCTTCGCAGTATTGGAATTCATTACATGGCAGAGATAAGGGACAAGCTGTACAAGATGAAGAAGGGCTTCAAACCTTAAGGCTTCTTGCAAGAAACATGACCTTCTTAATGAAATCAATTGCACTTGGAAAAGAAAAGTTTGGTTTGCCGGAAAGGGAATCAAGAATATACACTAACTTTGTAAAATAGGATCCTAAAAATTGAGATTAAGGTACTTAAAACAAACAAAAGCCACCTAATTAGGTGGCTTATTTTTTAAAGTTGTGCGCCCACTCCGACTAACATTACCGAATCGGCTCACTTGTAGGTAACTCCTCCAAAGCTACCTCGTGGCACATTTCTAAAATCGCTTAGTGCTGCTGCGGTCAAGCTCTGACACGGTTCACGACCCGAAATTGCACAAGACCTTGGTATCAACATTCCTTGCAAGCGTCGGCTTTCCATAACGATAGCCTCGGTGGGTGGTCTATCCTGCTATAGCGGATTGCAGGTTACAGGGCACCGCTAGCTCCCCATATAGCACGTGAATTAGTATAACATATAATTGGGATTTGTCAAGAATATTTTATTTATCAGTACGAATTTGTCTTTTAATAAACCTTAATACTTGTTATATTAATATTGTTTAATGTTGACACGCGCGCGCATATGTATTATAATATTAAGGATACAAAACTCTCAAGGAGATATATAATGAAAAAATCTTTTGCAATTGTTCTTTTAGTAGTAATCGCTATGGCTACCTTATTTGCTTTTGTTGGTTGTACTAATAACAAAGAAGAGCCTGTACCTACCATCAATGAAATATCTGCTAAAGTATCAAACGATGCTAATTTTGTTGTAGGTTCAGCTTTTGATTCAAAATACATAACCGTTACTGCTTCTCTTGATAATAAGACCACTAAAGTAGTTTCAACTACTTCTGCTATTAGTTATGATCTATCTGATATTAAACTTGATGCAGATGGTAAATTTACTGAAGCAGGTACGTTTGAAATGGACGTTAAGTACTCTGATTGGTCCACCAAGGTAACTATTATCGTTAAGGCTGCATAGTTGAGTTTAGGAGGCAATATATGTATATTTCTAAGCTAGTAGGCGAGAGAACGAAAACCTCTCCTGCAGATGCCGTTATAAAAAGCCACGCACTTATGATAAGGGCAGGCTATATGAAGCTTGTTTCCAATGGGATTTGGTCACTTGCTATGCCCGCTCAACGCATTTCTCAAAAGATAGAAAACATTATTCGTGAAGAAATGAATGCTATAGAAGGACAAGAGTGTTTGTTCCCCGTTGTAATGCCACGTGAACTATGGGATGAGTCTGGTAGATATTCTTCCATAGGAGACGAAATGGTACGCTTTAAAGATAGAAAAGGTGGCGATTTCGTTCTCGGCATGACTCACGAAGAAGCCGCTGTGCAATTCGCAAGAGATGCAGTAAATTCATACAATCAACTACCTTTTATGATTTACCAAATACAAACGAAGTTCCGTGATGAAGGTAGAGCACGTGGTGGTTTGATTCGTGTACGTGAGTTTAAAATGAAGGATGCTTATTCATTCCATATTGACCAAGCAGACTTAGAAAATTATTACTATCGTGCATACGCTGCTTATGAACGCATTTTTAAGCGCATTGGTATGAAAAATTTCATAGCAGTAACTTCTGACTCAGGTATGATGGGCGGAAAAATTTCTCACGAATTTATGTTGCTTACCGACATCGGTGAGGATACTTTAGTTTTATGTCCTCATTGTGGATATAAATCTAATATGGAAGTTGCTACATCCATAGTGGAAAATTTTGCTGATGAAGTTGAACTTCCTATGGAGGAGATTTACACCGGTGATGCTAAAGAAATACAAGAAGTAACTAAGTATTTGGGCGATATTCCTGCTTATAAGACGGCAAAAGCAGTTTGCTACAATATTAAGGGCGACTCAAAAACTACGGTTGTATGTTTTGTTCGTGGAGATCTTGAGATAAATGAAGCAAAACTTAAAAAAGTTATTCGTAAGGAAGTAGTTCCTGCTGGTTTGGAAGGAAGTTCATTGGTCGCAGGAAATATTGGATGTATAGGGCTTGATAAATTAGAAAACGTTGTTTTAGTATACGATAATTCTCTAAAGGGCGCTAATAATATGGTTATAGGCGCAAATAGGGAAGAATATCATATTAAAAACTTCTCATTTAATCGTGATATAACCATTACCGAATTCCACGATATCTCTAAAGTTGCTGATGGAGCACGTTGCGTACATTGTGGTGAGCCATTGAGACTTCAAAACGGTATAGAAATTGGTAATATTTTCCAACTTGGTACCAAGTATACTGAAAGTATGGGAATGACCGTTCTTAATAAGGAAGGAAAAGCTACAACTCCAATTATGGGTTGCTATGGTATCGGTGTAGGTAGAGCAATTGCATCTATTGCTGAAGAAAGCGCTGATGAAAAGGGATTAAATTGGCCAATGGCTATTGCTCCATGGCACGTTTATCTTTGCGCGCTTAGACCCGATGATCCTATCGTTCGTGAACAAGCCGATAAGTTGTATGCAGATCTACAAGCAAATGGCGTAGAAGTTATATATGACGATAGAAACGTATCACCAGGTTTTAAGTTTAACGATTGTGACTTAATGGGTATTCCAGTAAGAGTTGTTATAAGCCCACGTTCCATACAAAACGGCATCGTTGAAGTTCAACTTAGAGATGGAAGTTTAAAGGATACGTTAAGACTCGAAGACTGCGTGGAAGGCATCAAAAAGATTATTAAGGATAGAATATAAAATCTCATTTCGGAAGGGGTAAAGAGGACAGAAATGAAAAAGATTAGTATTATCCTATCGTTTATGCTTGTCGTGATAATTGGATGTAGTGTATTTGCTTGTAATGATAATAGCACAAGCAATACACCGCCAGTACCTAACGACGTGCCAAACGATGGTTTTATTCAAGGAACTGCAACTATAGAGGACTTTACAACAGAACTTGTAAAAACTCTTATTGGTACGGCAAAAACAGCAAGTTCCACTCGTTTAAATGCAAATAATCCTTGTGTCTCTTGGCACGTAGGTCTTGACATTGAAATTAATGAAAGAAAATATGATTTGGTTTTTGAAATAAACTACGATAGTAGAGATAAGTCAAATACTGAAATTAGAATTTTAATGTATAGAACGGGTGAAGAACTACCTTTTGTAACTTGCTATTATTTTGCAGATGAACCCATAGATGATAAGGCACCAGGTAATTTATATCTTGAATATGGCGATGCAATGGTTAAAATACCTTTAGTTGACACATTTCTTGGTAAATTATTCCCAATACAATTTGAGGGATTGGAGACAGAAGAAGAAGTAAAGTTGCTTTGTGGTGTTATCAGTGCAAATATATTTACCAAGGGTAATATCAATTATAAATATAAAGATGAATCGAATGGTAAGCGCACAAGGAATTATTCTCTTGAAATAGATTTAAAAAGAACGTTAATAAACGTTGTTAACTTGCTTGACGTAAGCGGGGAAGATAGCGAACTTACTACGTCAATAGAATGGATTATTGAAAGTGTATTTGGCGTTGATGCTAATAAAATTAGTTCTCAATTGCCAGACACTTCCGTTGTGTTGAATATGACTACTAAGGGTGGTACTAAAAATATTCTTGGTAACGGTTCAATTAGCACTTGTAGTATAACGATTGATGCAGCAGCAAGTGATTATAAAGATAGTATTTTCCGTGGCGAGAGTTTTAATGCATCGTTTGACTTAAATGAATTTGTAGCATCTAATACCCTTATCTCAGGTTTCCCCAAAGAAAATGCAGAGAAATTTACCAACTATATTAGTTATAATGAAACTGCATTGGTTGTTGAGGGAGCGCTAATGCTAAATGGTAATGAAAACAACCTATATAGTGTAAATTTGGGGGTAATTTACGATGGTCTTTCAGAGTCGCAAGTTAACGATGAATTAATGATAGTCGTTACAGAAATGAATAACCCGGAAAGCAAATACGTGGAATTCTACGCATTTGACAATATGGCATATTTGAACTTTAAGACTGAAGAAAATAAATGGGTAGAACTATCATTTGAATTTGATATAGACGTATTTATTGAAGAAATGATAAGAATTGGTGGCGATAACACCTCAAGTATGGGCTTTATTAAAACCTTATCATATATTCTTGGTTCGTTCCAAATTTGGGAAGATAATAGTTTGAGTCTTAAAATCAATGAAGAATTTTTCAAAGGTGTTCTTAACGTTGATGCGGAAAGTCTAGTGGGCGCTATGCAGTATGCTTATACTTATGCAGATGGTGGAGGAATTATTTGCGCAGATCAATTAGCATCTCAAATGGGAAATGACGTTACTATGGTTGATATAATAAATAGGTTAGTAATCAGTAATGAAATTTTAATTATTTTGAATAAGGGTGACGATTCATTTGATACTACGGACGAATTGATTGATAAAACAATGTTTAACAAATAAGAATAAAAAAAGGGCTCATATCAATGAGCCCTAATTTTTTAGTTTTAGAATAGCATATCTTGCATGTTGTATTTACCGGCAGGCTTGCCGATTAGATATTCGGCGGCTTTGATAGCACCTTCAGCGAAAATACCTTTATTTTCACTTTCGTGTTTTAGTGTAACGATTTCGTTATTCATGATGAACATAACTTCATGTTTTCCTACAATAGTTCCACCACGTACTGCGTGCATTCCTATTTCATTCTTACTGCGCTTACCGCAAATTCCTTCTCTTCCATTAATGATTTCAAGTCCATTAATTTGGCTTTTTACGGCCTCAGCAAGCATAATTGCAGTGCCAGAAGGGGAATCAACTTTTTTGTTGTGGTGTTGCTCAATAATTTCTATGTCGGATGCTATTCCTAATAGTTTTGTAGCCTCTTTAACGAGTTTTACAAGTGCATTTACACCAACGCTCATATTTCCACTGCGGAAAGTTGCTATGCTCTTTGATGCCTCGTTTATCATCTCTAATTCTACATCACTATATCCCGTTGTACAAAGTACACATGGAATGTTGTTTTTAGTACAGTATGCAAGAATATCGGGTAGGGCTGCTTTTACGGAAAAATCAATAACACAATCCACTTTTTCTTTTACGTCAAAAACGTTGTTGTAAACAGGTATATCAAAGTCTGTTTGGTTTGCAAACTTATCTACACCACAAACGCCCTTAGCAGTTGGGTGGTTTTTGAGTGTATTATATACGATTTTACCCATTGTACCGGCAATGCCGTAGATTAGAATATTCATACGCTTAGATATTATAACCGAACTTAATTAATTCTTCTCTAATATAATCAGCCTTAGTAGAAGGAGTGAGAGGAAGCCTCATATAATCATCTTTAATAAGACCAACGAGTTTAGCTGCGCACTTAACGGGAATAGGGTTAACTTCAGAGAAGAGAGCATCAACCAATGGATTGAGTTTGAATTGCATTTCTCTACAAGTATCTATATCTCCATTAAAGTAACTATAGCATAGGTCGTGCATATATTGAGGACAAATGTTAGAAGCAACGCTAATAACACCAATGCCACCAAGAGATAAGATGGGAAGTACTAATCCATCGTCTCCTGAATATATGTCAAGTTTGCCGTTGCAAAGGCGAGCAACTTCCATAAATTGGTTAATGTTACCACTTGCCTCTTTTATTGCAGTAATACCCTTGTAACCAGCCAATTTTAAGGCAGTTTCTGGAGCGATATTAACACCGGTTCTTCCAGGTACGTTGTACATTATGATAGGTAGATCAACACTATCAGCAATTGCCTTATAGTGTGCAACTACACCATTTTGAGTGCATTTATTGTAGTAGGGCGTTACTGTTAAGATTGCATCTGCACCAAGGTCTTGATTTTCCTTTGCATATTCAATAACGGTGTAAGTGTTGTTTGAACCTGCACCAAGTATAACGGGTATGCGTTTATTAACGATTTCAATAACGGTAGATGCAACCTTAGTGCGCTCTTTGTGAGTCATAGTAGTAGGCTCACCGGTAGTACCATTGATAACTAATGCATCGATATTTCCTTGAAGTTGGTTTTGAACTAACTTCTCAAGATTGTCGTAATCAACTTTATCGTCAACAAAAGGTGTAATAAGTGCAGTTGCTGCACCCTTGAATATAGACATAATGTTCTCCTTGTATTATAGAGCGTCGCGAGAAATTAGGTATTCTGCAATTTGAACTGCGTTAGTTGCTGCACCTTTACGGATGTTGTCGGCAACAACCCAAATATTGCAACCACTTTCTACGGTGTCATCAAGACGAATACGTCCTACGTATACTTCGTCATGATCTTCTGCATAAATAGGCATGGGGTATTTAAGGTTGGCGTTATCATCTACTACAACGATACCTTCCATGTTTGACAATGCCTCTTTAATTCCTTCAAGCGTGCAAGGCTTATGGAATTCAATATTAATAGATTCACTATGACCATGGAATACGGGTACTCTAACGGTAGTAGCAGTTACTTTGATGGTATAATCATCAAGAATTTTTTTGGTTTCCTTGATCATCTTTTCTTCTTCTTTGGTATATCCGTTGTCAAGGAATACGTCAATTTGAGGAATTAGATTTCCAGTAATAGGATAGGGGAACTTGTTGGTAGTTCCATTCTTTAGGTCATTGAAACCAGCAACGCCTGCACCACTTACAGCTTGGTAAGTTGAGTATATTACTCTCTTAAGACCATATTTGTCGTGAAGGGGTTTTAGAGCAACCATTGCTTGAATTGTTGAGCAGTTAGGGTTAGCAATAATGCCTTTGTTATTAAGTGCTGCATCTCCATTTACTTCTGGTACAACTAATGGAACTTCGTCGTGCATACGCCATTGGCTACTATTGTCAATAACAGTAGCGCCAATTGCTGCGAATTGAGGAGCATATTCCTTTGAAATTGAACCACCTGCTGAGAATAGAGCAACGTTGATACCTTTGTCTTTTATGTTTTCGGGAGTGAGTTCAATAACGGTGTGTTTTTCACCCATAAAATCTATTTCTTTACCAGCGGACTTTGCACTAGCGAATAAGTAGTATTTTGAAACGGGAAGTTTTCTTTCTTCTAATACTTGTAAGAATTTACTTCCAACCATACCAGTTGCGCCTACAACGGCCATAACATAAGTTTTCATCTTTTGGATAGCCTCCATATATATAATTTATTCAATTATATAAAGTTTGTTTAATATTGTCAAATATATAAATAAATATATTTGCAATAAAATGAGATTTGTTTTATAATAATATGCGACAAATTATGTAGTGAGGTCATCATGGCAAATAACCAAAAAAGTGAAAAGAAAGTTAGCGAATTAAAATTGGCTCTTCTTCGTTCATTTGCCGTTGCTCAAGAGGCACGTAATGAAGAAAAGAAAGAACCATACCCAGGTGGAAGATTTAAGAGATTTAAAGACATGTTCGTTGCAAATTCTCAAGATCTTATGATGGTTAACGTTCTTACCATTCTCTTTGCACTCCCAATTATTGCAGTTGTAATGTTTATAACCATTTTAGGTGCTGAAAAATTCGGTTATATGCTTGAGTCAATAACCGACACTCCATATCTTATGGGTGGCTTAGGCTTAGGCCTCTCACAAGGCGCATCAATTGCTTCTGCAAAAGTAATGATGCTTATGAGTTATCGTATTATGGTGCTTGCAATAGCAGTGTTTCTTCCTGTATTAGGAATTGGCTTTGCCGGTGCAGTATACATTTGCCAAAAACTTATTTGGGGAGAAAGATTTTTAACAAAGAAAGATAAGAAGACAGGCGCTGATGTAAATAGGACAGTAACGGAATATTTCCGTGGAATTAAGGCATATTGGAAACAAATGGTGCTTACTTTTGCTCTTTACGCCGTATTTTTTGCGGGTGGTGCAGAGTTGATTCTTGAATTCGTTGGTGCACTTTGGGGTGGATATCTTAATGTTGGCCATTACTTTGCCGTTATTATCGGTGGTATAATCTTATTACTTTCTTCTATGGTATTTGTAAATTTAGTGCCACAAGTTGTGAGTTATGATAAAAATCTCAAGTATGCAGAAAAACTAAAGAATGCATTCCTTTATACCATTACATTCTTCCTTCCTGGACTATTTATGACGGCATTTGCATTCTTACCAGTTGCACTTATGTTCATTGGCGGATTCTTTACTTTCATTGTATTGATCTTATGCATGAGCGTAGGTCTTTCTTACATGGCATTGGTAATGACCAATTATGGTGATTATAATAGTGAAAACGTCCTTCAAGTTCTTTATTCACAAAGCCAAGTTGTTGAAAATAAAAAGAGCAAGAAAGATAAAAAGAATGGCGCACAAGGCCCAGTAAACTACAAGAAAAAGAAGAAATAATTAATATGGATAAAATAATTAAAGCAGTATTATTTGGTGGAAAAGCAAGAGTCGCACTTATAGAAACTACTGAAACTGTTAATCAAGCAATAAAAGTACACGACCTAACTCCACTTGCAGCGGCTGCATTAGGTAGATCGTTGACCGTTGGCGCATATATAGAATCTAATCTTAAGCACGAAACTAATAAGTTTAATCTAATTATTAACGGTGGTGGCCCTATTGGGAAGATTTACGTAACTTCAGATAGAGTAGGCACCGTAAAGGGGTTGGTTGAGAACCCACAAGTAGATTTACCTTTACGCGCAGATGGAAAACTTAACGTTGGTGGCGCTGTAGGTCGAGATGGAGATATTGTTGTAATTAAAGATTTGGGTCTTAAAGAGCCTTACGTAGGAAGATCACAACTTATTAGTGGTGAAATTGCTGAAGATTATAATAATTATCTATTCAAGAGTGAAGGCATACTTAATGCCGTTGCTTTAGGCGTTTTAAATGATAAAGATGGTTGTAAAGCCGCAGGTGGCATTATTATTGAAGCGATGCCCGATGCAGATGATAACGTAATTGTTATTCTTGAAGACATAATGTCCAACTTTGGAAATATTTCTCAAATGATTGCAGAAAAGGGCATTGAAGAAATAGGGGAATATTATTTTGGCCATCTTGATGCTGAATTTTTCCCTGCCCAAACAGTAAGATTTAAATGCGACTGTTGGCACAAAATTCGCAAAATTGTTAGAGGACTCGGAAGGACTGAAATCGAAGATATAATGAAAGAGCAAGGTATGCTTGAAATAAAGTGTGACTATTGCAAAAAGAATTACGTATATACCGAAAAAGACCTTGATTTTTTATTTGAGGAAGAAATTAAGTGAGTGTAATAAAGTATAAAGTAGATGCAAATTTAAATTTTAGTCTTGCTCTTAAAAAAATAGAAGAGCAAGACTATCTTTTTGCAATAAATCTTCTTAAAGAGGCCATTTCAATTAATCCAAAGCCTCAATACTATATTGAACTCGCAGAATTATATTATAAATTGGGTCAATTTGAGGAAAGCACAGCAACATATATAAGCCTTTGTGAAAAGCACCTAACAATGGAAGTTGCACTTGCTGTATTACATAGCCATCAAACTTCATTGGGTAAACCAATAGATCCTAATGAATTAACTATGCCCAATTCTGTCTATTTTAATATTCAAAACAAAAGCATAGACAATGTACATTTAAAGAGAATTATTAAGAAGTATCAAAATATAGTACTTGATTTTAATTCTAATTGTGAATTTATTGACGTTAAAGAAAGGAAAATAATTAAAAAACTTGAGTTAGCGAAAACATTCGCTATTGAGGGTAAAAGTAAAGATGCTCTTAAAATATTAGATAGTGAAAATTGGGGTGCATTCGACGCTAAAGCGTTAGAGCTTAAAGTATTAATAAAATTAAGCTTAGGAGATTATGCAGATGTGTATGAATATGCAAAAAATTATCTAATAAAAAACACAGTTAATTCTAACGTTGCTAAGGGTTACTTATATTCCATTTATGAGTTAAATGGCAAAATAATCAACGAAGAGTTTGAAAATGAATATGAAAAACTAATGTCGGATTTTGCAAAGATAAATGATAAAGAAAATATCATTTCTCATTATGAATTAGCCCAAATGGTAGGTTATTTAAAAGGGGCTGAAAAATGCATTTCTGTACTTTTGGAAAAATTTGCATACGATGCAAAATGCTTATTGATAGTAATTTCACATTATGCATCTATTAATCAATGGAAAGACGTAGAAAAGTATTTAAAGATTGCAAACAAAGTACATACCGCAAATCCTAAAGTAAAGTATTTAAACTATCTTATTAATTCATCATCAACTAATAGTTATGGAACAAGTGCATGGTTGTCTGTGCTGGATAATCTGTTTTTAAAACAAACTATTGGCTTTATGATCAATGAATTAAATTTTAATAGTTTAAGTTTAGTGAAAGTGAATATTGATTTATTAAAAAGTAGTCTTAATTTTTTAGATGAAGATCAACTGGTGGAATTGCTTTCAAACAAAAACATTATTTCATCTAACCTTTATGAAGAATTGTTGGTTTGGGGTATTGAAAATCCATATTTGGGATTAGAAATTAAAACTATCTTAATTAGCAGGTATATATCTACATTTAATAATAAACACAAGATTTTTGTTATCCCATCTGAACTTGGAGTAATATGTACACAACTTGCCGGAAAGGTGATTAATGACGGAAGTGGCTTAAAAGAAAGAATATTTAATTTAGTATATCCAAACATTCTGTTTACTCTTCTTGAGGTTGATTCGCAAACCTTAATGAAGGCGATTTCTATTGTTGCTGTTAACGTCGCTGATGTAGATGATAATTTATTGAAGGCCATTACGCATGGATTATATCATAAATTAAAAAATTATGAGCCCCAATTGGAGCTCATAGCGGGTACTTATAAAGTAGACTTTAATGAGTTAAAGAATAATTTTGAAAGGATTAATCCTTAATTTCTTCAACTATTATTACATATTCTTCTGTGGCAATTTTATTTTCATTATAATATATTTCTATTGGCATATAAGGCTTAACTTTATTAATAAGAATGAAGCGAGCAAGTGTTGCAACAGCAAAACCTACATAGAAGCCGAATAGGGCGTCAGAAAGGTAGTGTGCCGTATTTACAACTCTTGATACACCAACGAGTGCCGTGTAAGCAATTGGGGCAAACCAGAATGCCCATTTATTTTTCTTAACTTCTGGGAAAAGATCTGGTACTATAATTAGACCAAAACTTGCAGCTGCAGCAACGGTGTGTCCAGATGGGAATGACTGGAATGGGCTTGATATGTGGTCTTTATCAAATAGTGCCATATATTCTTCAGTACGAATTGCAGGCTTGCTAAATGAGTTAATTATATACCAAGGGGTATATCCATCATAGTCATAGTTAGGATATAATTCGTGCAATCCTTCACCATATTGGGGGTTGCCAGGAGTCATCGTACGATAACGTTGTCTTGCCCACGTGAATTTCATAACTTGCACGATGGCATTACCTAAAGCGGCCACAATTGCAAGGAAGAGAGCAAACCAGAAAACTTTTTCTCGCTTTTCCTTAGGAATTGCATGCATAGCAAAAATGCTAAGGGTGGTCATAATGATTGCAAAGAAAATTATATAAACAATAGAGTATAGTACTTCAGTTGAAACGAAGTTATCCCAAAACCACATATAAATAGCGGCTAAATATCCAATAAAAGTTATTGCAACGCCACCTACTTTATTGATGACTAACTTTTGTTTTGTGCTTTTACCGAAATCTTGGTAGAAAAGAATGCTACCAAAAATTGGAGCAGCAAGATATGTTGGTAATTCGCCCAAGTTTGCAAAGAATAGTCCATATAATGACTTGGTGTTATCAAGTGCCTTGTTGATTTCAAGATCAAAGAAAGCAGTCACAATAGCAATAGCTACAAAAATGCCGAAAGATATTGCAATTTCAATCCAAGCTTTTTTACTAATTTTCTTTAACATTTTTACTCCTAATAAGCAATTTTTTCGTTAAGATATGGAATTAATTCATCTATACTCATTCTGATTTGAGTCATGCTATCACGCTCACGAACGGTAACGGTATTGTCTTCAAGTGTGTCAAAGTCAACGGTAACACAATAGGGAGTGCCGATTTCATCTTGTCTTCTATAGCGCTTGCCAATACTTGCACTTGCGTCGTAAGCAGTTGGGAACTTTTTAATAAGAGCGCGATATAGTTCATCAGCTTTTTCGTTAAGTTGTTTTTGAAGAGGTAGTACTGCTACTTTATAAGGAGCAAGAGTAGGATGTAAACGTAATACAACACGGCTATCTCCACCTTCAAGTTCTTCTTCATCGTATGCATTACACAATACGGTTAATACCATACGTTCAACGCCGAGAGATGGCTCTATAACGTAGGGGATATACTTTTTATTGGTTACAGGGTCGATGTAACTTAAATCTTTACCAGAAGTCTTTATATGTTGGTTTAGATCGTAATCCGTTCTGTCTGCTATACCCCAAAGTTCGCCCCAGCCAAATGGGAATTTGAATTCAAAGTCCGTTGTAGCATTAGAGTAGAAACAAAGTTCTTCTTTATCATGGTCACGAAGACGTAGATTTTCTTCCTTAATTCCAAGGCCAATAAGCCAATCCTTACAGAATTGACGCCAATAGTTAAACCATTCTATATCGGTACCGGGTTCACAGAAGAATTCAAGTTCCATTTGCTCAAATTCTCTAACACGGAAGATGAAATTGCCAGGAGTAATTTCATTACGGAATGATTTACCAATTTGTGCTATACCAAAAGGAACTTTGTTTCTTGTAGTACGTTGAACGTTCTTGAAATTTACAAAGATACCTTGAGCAGTTTCAGGGCGAAGATAAACGGTGTTGATGCTATCTTCGGTAACACCTTGGAAAGTTTTAAACATAAGGTTAAACTTTCTAATTCCAGTAAAATCTGCATTGCCACAAATAGGACATTTAATTTTATTGTCAGCAATAAATTGTTCAAACTGTTCGTTGGTCCAACCAGCAACTTTTACGTCAAGGTTGTTTTTTGCAATGTAATCTTCTACAAGATTGTCAGCGCGATGACGTGAATGGCATGATTTGCAGTCCATTAGAGGATCGCTAAAACCACCGATATGACCACTTGCTTCCCAAACTTTTGGGTTCATAAGAATGGCGCAGTCAACACCAACGTTTAAAGGATTCTCGGTTACGAACTTTTGCCACCAAGCTTTTTTGATGTTGCTCTTAAGTTCAGAGCCGAGAGGACCATAGTCCCAAGTGTTAGCAAGTCCACCGTAAATTTCACTACCGCTAAATATAAAGCCTCTATTTTTACAGAGAGCAACGAGTTTATCCATTGTAAGTTTTGCCATAATTACCTCTAAAAATTTTGTTTATAACAATATAAAACATAATCGCGCGATTTGTCAATATAATTAATTATATTATATAGGTTTATTTATGAAAACAAAATATTTTGTTGCAAACGTAGTAATAAACGTAATTATTGTAAGCGTTCTTTCAGTGGTGGGCTTTTTAAGCTTTGGCGTTTTTAGCACCAAAGAAGTGGCTGGAAGAACTGCAATATATAGGGGAAATGGAGAAAAGCCATATGTTTCTCTTATGTTCAACGTGTATTGGGGGACGGAATATATTTCTCAAATACTCAATGTATTAAGTGAAAATAATGCAACGACGACCTTTTTTGTAGGAGGCATATGGGCATCTAAAAACCCTGAAACACTTCGTTTGATATACGAGTCTGGGCATGAAATTGGTAATCATGGATATTTACATAAGGAAGCTAATAAATTAACTTTACAAGAAAACTATGATGAAATTAACATGACGAATAAACTGATCAAGGAGATCGTTGGGGTCGACGTAAGGTTGTTCGCCCCACCCTCTGGTGCATTAGGAGAAACTCTATTTGATGCAGCAAAATCTCTTGACCAAAAGATAATTATGTGGTCAAGAGATACTATCGATTGGCGCGATAAAGATGAAAATTTAGTACTCAAACGAGCAACTTCAGATATCCAAAATGGGGAGTTTATATTATTGCATCCCACAGAGCATACTCTAAAAGCTTTGCCCAAAATATTAAATAATTTGCATCAAAAAGGTTTTAGCGTAAAGCCTGTTTCATGTTGCTTAAATCCAACCGAAGTGTGAGTTTATCTGCATTGAAAAAAGTCAATTTTAGCTCAAGACATCAGTCCAATTTATTATATAATTTATTTTAAAATATATTGAAATATTTTAGAAATTAGTTTATACTATGTATGTCAAATTTTTATTGAGGATAAAAATCAAATCTTATGGATAGAATATATAAGTTTTCAAATGGATTGCAATTAGCACTTTGTCCTATGGCGCACACAAGAAGTGTGGCTATTGGTGTATTCGTTGGAGCAGGCGCTGCAAACGAGAGCAAAGAAATATCCGGAATTTCTCACTTTACTGAACACATGCTTTTCAAGGGAACATCTAAGCGTACTGCTTTTGATATAGCTAACGAGATGGAATCGGTAGGCGCTCAAATAAATGCTTTTACGGCTCGTCATATGACTTGCTATTATACCATTTCCACAGATGAGCATACTGAGCATTGTATGGAAGTTCTTTCGGATATTCTGTTTAATTCCACTTTGTTGGATGAAGAAATTGACAAAGAGCGTAAAGTTATTCTTGAAGAAATTAGTCGTGATGAAGATGACCCGGAGGATGTTTGCAACGAAGGATTAGCAAGCGTCTTTTATGGCGATACTCCTATGGGAAGACCAATACTTGGCTCTCGTGAAAACGTTAATAGTTTTAAGTCTATTGACATAAAGAAATACTTGGAGCTTTATTACGTTCCATCTAACACTATAATTTCAATTGCAGGTAGTTTTAAGACTGAAGAAGTTATTGAATTAGCAAAGAAGTATTTTGAGTGTAATTTTAAGGGAAATAGGCAGATTGAAGATATTGAGTATTCAAGCACTCATTCTGCATATTTTTATAAACAAAAATCTACTGAACAAGCTAACGTCGCATTTGCATTCCCTTCATATACCTTTAGTCATCAAAAGCGTGAAGTCGTTTCTTTAATTAGCAACGTATTTGGTGGTGGAATGTCTTCTCGTTTATTCCAAAACGTTAGGGAAAGATATGGGCTTGCTTATGACGTTTACTCCATAGTAAGCGCAGATAAGCATAACGGTGCGTTTTCCATTTACGTTGGAACAAATCCTAAAACTGCGGTCAAAGCAACGGAAGCTATAAAAGAAGAAATAGATAAACTTCGCAAAGACGGCATAAACGCTCAAGAGTTTAACAAGGGTATTCAACAATTAAAAACTAATCTTGTTTTAGGCTCCGAAAGCTCATTATCTTTAATGCGTGCTAACGGAAGAAACATGATTATGACAGGCGAAATGTTTGACGTTGATAAACGATTGCTTGCAATAAATTCAATTACGATCGATGACGTTAATAAAGCGATAGTGGATATTTTTAATTACGATAACGTTGCCGCATCGTACGTTGGACCCGAAGAGGGTGCAGACGTGTTCTCAATAATCAAAGGAGGAAAAAATGAGTAACGAGCTAAACGTAAAGACAAAGATGGCGAAAAGAAGAGTTGCCTACGTTTTGTTTGGTATTATTGCATTGTTTGTATTGTTCTTATGCATTGATGTACTAAGGAACTTTGTTTATGGCGTTTTTGGATATGCAATATACGCATACCTTCCCGCAATGCTTGTGAGTGCTATTCTACTTTTAGTTGGAAAGAAACCAAACGTATCTGTTGGTCGTGCCGTACTCTACTTTTCCTTATTCTTTATGATTGTTCTTACGCTACATATCGGTTTGTCAAAAGAGTTGATTGAGGGTGACTCATACATTTTTAACAACTATAAGTCGGCAAATACCGTTGGTGGCGTATTGATTAGTTTGATTGCAGCATTGTTTAGACTTATTTGCGCTGGCAATTATGGAATCATGCTTGCAGCAACATTCGTAATTAGTGCCATATTAGGATTAGTAGCACTTTATCCATTAATTTTATTAATGGGCAATGGCGTTAAGGAAACCAAGCATGGTAAAGGCCCCAAAAAGGAATACGTTCCCTCAAACACAAGTGAATTAAACACATATGAGAACGAAGATCAAGTTCGCTCCTTTTCTGATAATGAAAACTATGATAGCGTTGTGAACGTTAGTGGTGATAGGAATGAATGGTTTTCCGATCTAACTACTGATGCAGATAGACGTCGTGCTAAGGCAGACCAAAGCGCTGATCTTTTGTTTGGAAATAGAGTTAATGAAAGAAAACAAACCCCTAAAACACCTCCAGCACAAAGATATACGACGCTTAACACTCTTGGAGCAGAAAGTGGATATAACGCATTTATTAGTAATCAAGAAAGAATGCGTATGGTTGAAGAAAATTTAAAACCACTTTCACCTCAAGAAGAATACAATGCACGTTTTGGTAGCGATGCTAATAGTGGATCGTATGGTAACTTTGTTCAAAATAATCAATATGTAGAGTCAAATGATTACGACCAAGTAGCAAACGATTCTTATAATTATTTTGCAGGTGTTGTTAATTTGTCACAATATCAACCTCATGAAAAAATAGAATCTATCTCACAAATCGAGAATGTATTTTCTGAGCCTTCACCTCAGAAGAACATTTTCTCAGATAGGGCGCGTGCTCTTGACTTCATAAATACTCCTTTAAGCGGTGAAGAACTTATTAATTTAGATTTTGGTAGTCCTGAACGTACTGAAATAAAAGACAATGCTTTTATGTATGATGATTCCTATGCAATAAGTAATAAGGAAGAAGTTTCTCCTTCAATCGCTCCTTCTAATGATAATAATTCTTTATTCGAAAACGAGAAGATTGAGATAGAAATGGCTGAAGAAGAAAAACTACCGTTTGGAACCGCCGTAAATGAACAAAAAGCAGTTCAAGCGCAAGTTGAAATTAAACCTACCATACAATCTAAACCCATTCAACGCGCTGTTCCCGTTCAAGAGAAGTTTAATCTTCCTCCTAAACCGGCAAAGCCCGTATATTCTTCTAACGTAATGGCTAAAGAGCAAGCGCCTGTACTTCCAGAGCAAAAAGAGACGCCTAAAAAGCCATACGTTCCAAAAACATACAAGGTACCAGGTTATGATGTTTTAAGAACGTATGAAGAAAGTAATTCAGACTTCCCAGAGGATTACGAAATTGTTAAGGGAAAAATAAATCAAACGATGCAAGAATTTGACGTTCCTGCAGAGGTGTTTGATGCAAAGAAAGGTCCAACGTTTACTATGTACTATTTAAAAGTAGGGCAGGGGTATAAACTTTCTAAAATTCCATCATTCAAGGATAACTTGAAGATGCGTTTGTGCGTTAAAAATCTTCGCATACATGCACCTATTGAAGGCCAAGATGCCCTTGGTATTGAATTGCCTAATTCCAAGAGGGACATCATAGGTCTTAAGTCCATTCTATGCAGTGATGCATTTAATAAGGACAATAAGGGGCTCAAGATTGCGATGGGTAAAACCTTAGAAGGAGCACCTTACGTAGCAGATATTACTAAGATGCCACATATGTTGGTAGCAGGTTCTACCGGTACTGGTAAGAGTGTCTTCTTAAACTCTGTATTAACAAGCCTATTGTTCAAGTATTCACCGGAAGACCTACGACTTGTACTTATTGATCCAAAGAAGGTTGAGCTTACGGTTTATAGAAATCTTCCCAACTTGTTAATCAAGGAGCCCGTAAAAGAGGCAAAGCATGCGGTAAATGCTTTACGTTGGCTTTGCGATGAAATGGATAGGAGATATTCATTCTTTGAAAAAGTTGGATGTTCCAATATTCAACAATATAATGAAATTTATAAAAAGCCAGAAGATCCCAAGATGTATAGAATACTTCTTGTTATTGATGAAATGGCAGACTTGATGATAAATTCAAGAGATAGTTCAGTT
>JAZQVF010000101.1:0-28691 GCA_045631675.1 Candidatus Stercoripulliclostridium sp. | reverse complement strand
TAGCATGAAAAGAAAAAAAATTTTACGAGCAAGTGGAAAACCTACGTCCATAACTAGAAAGGGAGTGTTGGTTGTAACAAAAATTGATTTTGATAAAATTAGAGCAAGTAGAAAACAAGAAAGCATAGAAAAAGTATCGTGTGAGGTGTCAAGCCCACAAACAATCAAAAAATAGAGTTTAAAAAGAGAAAATTATGAAATGTATAATTTGTGGTAATCCAAGTGGCAAATATTATTTTTGTGTGAATTGCAATAAGTTAAAAGACGAAGGTAAAATTGTGAAGTGCGATCAGTGTGGCAAATGGCACAAGAGTAACGAGAAGTGTAGTTGTAGCGTGAGTCAAAAAGATAAAGGGCAAACCAAGACGTGTATAGTTTGTGGCAAGGAGGCACCAAAAGGTATTTTGTGTTCCGAGTGCTACTACGAAATGAAAGATTTTAAGGAGTCTTTTGATAAAAATGCTAAGTTGTTTGAGATGAAAGACTATTATTTTAATCTGCGTTCAAGCATATATCGCATGAAAACGTTTGACTACGTAAAGAGTAATTGTAACAAACTTTTTGCAATTGCTAATTTTGTTAAAGAAATTTGTAAGGACTCTTCCCTGGTTGACAGGGCGGAAAATGATATTGTAGAAATAATAACATCTAAAAAGCCACAACAAGAAATAGTTGTGACGGAAGAAGTAAAAGCCAAGGATAGTCATCGCGAAGAGTTATTGCGTGCTTGTGACGGGCATTATGTCAAGAGCGATCCGGAAGTGGTCATTGATGATATGTTATATGAACTCAGAGTGGTTCATTGTTATGAAAAGAAAGTTCCAATAGATTGTGACGAAAAGGCAATTAAATGCGACTGGTTTATCCCCGTTCTCAATGGCCGAAGTGGTATTTACATAGAGTATTGGGGCATGAACACTAAAGATTATCTTGCCAACAAAGAACGTAAGCGAAAAGCATATAAAGAGCACGACATACCTTTAATTGAAATCGAAAAAGATGATTATAAAGAGAAAGGAACGTTAAGCGATAGGTTAATATCAGAAATTAATAAACTAGCAAAAAAATACTACAACGTAATAGATTTTATTAAATAAATTAGAAGCATAAAGCCGAATATATCAGAAATTAAAAGAATATGGTTGGGCGTAATATCCAGTGGTAATAGAGATTCACAACTACTATCATAAAAATAGTAAAAGCCAGTTCCAAATAAGCCGAAAATCTCCGCACTAACAACGGATTATTATAATCACGCGAATATCAACGCTACGGATAACAATAGAACAATGAATACATAATAAAGGAGGAATAAACAAATGCGCATTAGCTTAAGCATAGTTGTTTTAATTTTAATACTTACTACAAGTTTAGGACTATGTGGTGGTTGTATTAACAACGAAGATACAAGATTGCACACTGAATATTTTTATTATTCAATGGCCACAATAGATGATAAGCCACATCACATTACTATTACGGGTCTTACAGATGCTGGAAAACAGCAAAAAATTTTAGTAATACCAGAAGAGATAAATGGCGTTGCAGTTAATAATATAAACTGTTATTTTGGGGATGCATCGTGTGAAAAAGTCTATTTTCCAAAGAATATTAAAATCTATTGGCACCAAATAGGAGTTGGGAATCGCGTTAAGTTTATTTTCTCGGATAGCGTATGTCCTTTCACGATTAATGCAAAAGGCAAATATGTACCAATTTATTATTCACAATATGCAATAGGTTATGAAGATAAATTTTATGGTTCCACCATTGCGAACATTTCATATTTGTTGAACACGAAAGAAGAGGATGGGAATGATGGAATATGGTTTGTTGATGATTTATTAAATGGTGAAAAAATAAATATAAAACCTAAAACGCCGCATAGAGAGGGATATCAATTTATAGGCTGGTATTTTGAGGAAAGCTGTGAAAATCAACTAGACTTCGAAACATTTACATATTCCGAACAATCGGGGATATTAACTTTTTTTGCAGGTTGGAAGAAGATAAGATAAAAGAGGGATGAAAGATGAAAAAGAATTGTAAAACAAGCAGTATAGTTCATATTTTTCTTTTTTTGGTTATATTTGTTATGTCGCTTTACTTTGTAAGCGATATGAAAGCGTATGGTGAAGAAGAGAATGATATATATTTTGTTGGCCATTCAGCTATACAAAACAAAGAGGATATAGTAAAATATAGTGCAAATACCACAACAAGCGATCCAGTGTTGACGGTTTTAACTGCTGGTATGAATGAAGATAAAAGTGCTTGGAGTAGCTCGTTATTAAAAGACGGATTTTGTTATGATGAAGATTCGTTGCCAGAGCAAATAAGAACTAATTTTGATCAAGTTAAAATTTATGTTGCAACCTTTAATGCGAATGGTATTGAAGAATTTACATTAGAAGAACAAACAATAGGGTATTATAATGAAGGGCTTGCTAAAAACCCCATTAGTTCTTTTACGGAAACAGATGTGACGTATCATTCAGTAATTATATTTAACCCAAACACTTTGTCTAAAACAAGACAAGAGCTATATCAACAATTTGAAAAAGTTTTAAATTCATTGCTGTATGAATATATTTTTTGGGGTTATTCCAATCCTACAATTAATTTGATTGGACATGGGGTAGGTGGTTTACTAAACATAGAATACGCGAATGAATATCCTAAAACGGTTTACTCTTTATATAATATTGGAACCCCACATCATAGTTCGAACAGCTTACCTTTTGTTGAATTAATGAGCCGCCTAATGAATACAAATGCATTTGAAAGTTTTCTGAATAATGAATGGATAAACACTCTTAAAGATGATGAGTATTTGGACAACTTAAATACAACATGGGATTCAAACGTAGATAGTGGTATTAACACTATAGACGCACATGCAATTTCGGGCATTATAGGAAATTCTTATTTGGAAGGCGTTAGTAAGCTATTAAAAAAAATAACCTTCTTAATAGGGGCATTGGATTCTGGGAGTCTTATGGAATCTCTAATAGATGATCGTCAATTTGTTGGCGAATATTTTGGCGAAAATGCCTTACAACTTATGGATGTTGTTGGAGCGATGAGAAATCGGTCTAGTTTGTTAAACGCTATTTCAGAAATGGAACTGAAGGATATAAGATTTTTAATAGACTTTTTCGGGATAGAAGCAAGTGATAATTTTAATGTGCAAGCAATAAGAGCCTACGCGATTATGGGTACTATGGTATATTCTTCATATTTAAATGGGAATACCAATATAACATTCCCTGAATATTGTCTGCAAAATGGATTAGAATTACCACAAGAATATTCGATTTTAAGAACATACTTTTCTGAAAAGGTTATTTGGGGTATGTATTTAGAAAATGGTGTTGTTAATTTTTTTTCAGATGGACAATGGTATAATTCATTTTTAAACGAGTTAAATGAAAACACCTTATCTTTAAAGAAACTTGTCGATGGAATAAGCACTTCTTCATTGGAACAAATCAATAAAGTACTTACAATACTAATCAATGTATTTGGTGCATTGCCAACGATTGATTTTGTTGCTGATATAATATTACCACAATTAGGAAATTTGTTTGTTAATGGTGTCAAAATGGAATTTGGCAACAATGATATTGCATTAAACCAACCGAGTCTATTGCGCTTCCTAAGCAACATAAAATTGCAAAAGAATACGGATTTTAGGGGAGAATTATCTGATTGGTTTTGTTGGGACGACCAAACATTGTTTATGAGCGATTTATTTGTTGACTATGATTCACAGAAAGCAATAGGTTATAAGGGTTTTGATCATTACGCTAAGATATATCTTGATGAAGACATAAATTTTGATAAGATTAGTTCTATGGCAATTCCATTACCATTGCCACACCTAATACAAACCAAAGATCAAGACATAATAGATTACATAATAGACAACATAAAGATAACGATAAAAGAATCAAACTTTAAGTTTAGAAAAGTATTATATCAGAGAACAAATGAACAAGATGTTTATGGCTATGTAGTTACTGGACTAAAAAAAGAAAATTTGAGTTTGGATACGATTATTATTCCATCGAGTTATAATAATTTGCCAGTAGTTGGGGTTGCAGAAAAAGCTTTTTATGGAAATAGCACTTTAAAAAATATAACTATATCAGAAAGTATCGAGTTCATAGGTAAATATGCGTTTTCATGCATGTCAAATATAACAATACAATTACCTACCTCATTAAGAGAGATCGAAGATTTTGCTTTTTATGGAACAACATTTCAAGGTGATGTGATATTGCCTGAAAACATTGGTTTAATTTCACAATCTGCATTTGTAAACTGTGATAATGTTGGTCTATTGTTTACTATTGACAACCCATTGATTGGAGAGCAAAATTCAAAATATGATATTATTGATGGAAGTTTATATGAAGTAATTAGCTTACAAGGAACGCCGTTGGAATATAGTCTAGTTCACGCGCATGTTGGAAATATATTTGCTATTGCTGATGGAACAACAATAATAGGGGACTATGCATTTTATAATAATGATAATATATTCGATGTAGATTTAGCTAATATTAAGAAAATAGGAGAATATAGCTTTGCATATTCTAGCTTAGCCTCGCTAATAAATGATGACGAAATAGAAAAAGTGGGATTGTTCTCATTTAAAAACACACCATTACTTGACACAATTAATTCATATTTTGTATTGGCAAATACGTTAATACGTTATAACGGAGATAGTATTTCAATAAAATCAACGGATTTCCCCCAAAACGTGCAGATTATAAACCCGTTTGCATTTGAAGGGAGCATGGTGGAACAAATAGAAGTATCAAATAATATAACTAATATTGCAGATAATGCATTTGCATATGCTACGAATCTTAAAAGTTTTGTTATGGGTGAAGGTGGCTTTGAAAATGTAGGAAATGCATTATTTGAGGGGTGTGTTTCTTTGGAAGAAGTTATTTTTTTAACCAATGGTGTTCCGTCAAATTCACACAAAATATTTGCTTTTTCTGAAGGAAACTATAATATTTGTATTCCTTACGCTTTTAAAGAAGCATATTTATATGACAAATATTTTGTATTATATTCAGAAAGAATAGCTTATAAAACTATAGAGATAACATTTGATTCTCAAGGTGGAAGTGATTGCACTAGTATAACCGATTTTAAATATTATAGTGAGCTGTGTGATTTGCCATTGCCAACAAAAGACTATTACGCTTTTAACGGATGGTACAATGAAGATGGTGAATATTATGAAGCAGGTTATCTTTTAGATACATATAAAGATACAATACTATATGCGAGGTGGAATCCGATTGTTTATACAGCCAAGTATGTTTGTTTGAAAGGGACGACATCAAATTTAACAAGTTATACAATAGAAACTAAGGATAGGTCTTTAAGTGCTCCTATGGATGTTGCTGCTGGTTATGAGTTTGTGAGTTGGGAATGCGCTGGAGAGATGATAACGGAATTACCATTCCCCGAGAGTGGGGAAAGCTCGATAGTGGCTATTTTTGTACCTAAAACTTATGCCATTAATTTGTATTATGAAAAAAACAATTCAACTCTTATGGATATAGTTGAAATAACATTTGAACAAAGCTTCACTTTAACTATACCGAATAAAGAAGGTTATACTTTTGACGGGTGGGAGTATTTAGGAGAAGATGGAATCTATTACAATGTAACCAATGATGCGGGCGTTTCAAACGGAGTTTGGTTATTTGACGAAGTGAAAAATTTATATGCTAGTTGGGTGGTGGAAAAATATGCGATAAAATTTTTATTTGAAAACAATATGTATAAATGGTTATACGTGGAAGCGGGCTTGCCCGAGTTTAGTTTAGAAGAAAGATTTGTAAACTTCGGAATTGAAATAAATAAAACTCAACTTATAGAGCTGCTCAATACAGATCCAACGGCCTTTAAAGAGGGTATGATCATTTCAGGAATTAACTACGTTTCTCTTGAAGTTCCAATCAAGGGTGATTCTATCGGTGGCGTTCAAAACGCTCCAGATAATTCCGACACGATCACAATTCCTGACTTGGGTGATGATGGCGTTTCATTGGATGCTTTTGTTTATGATCCAACGTTGGAAGACTCGGTGGAAGAAACTTGCGTTGTACAAAATATAGTAGACAGAGGTGGTTCAACATATGCTTATTTTTGTGCTGATTATAGACGGGAAGAGTATTGCATTAAGCTTAAAAGATTTAATGGTGTAGAAGAATTACTTTTGCAAAGCTATGGGGACACTCTTGTTTTACCCAATGAAAACTATAACTACGAGGGCCACCATTTTGTTTCTTGGACAAATTCAAATGGTAGTGTAATTAGTAGCACTTGGTTTATAGAGGATCTAACGCCATTTATTCCTAAAGATATATGTGATGGTGAATGTTATGAGCTTGTTGAGAACTATGCACCGAATAGCTATTATCTTACTTATTATGATGGTGAGGGTAATCCTATAAGTTCCGTTGAATATATGTATGGAGAAAGTATTGTTTTAATGGATGTTCCCAATAGGGTTGGATACACGGCAATTGGATGGAATGCAACAATCACAACGATGCCAGCACATGATGTTAGTCTGATTGCACTATATGAAATAATAGTCTTCACAATAAGGTTCAAAATAGAAGGACAACAGGATGTAGTATATCAAAAGCATTATAATGCACCATACCCAGCTATGCCATCGCCAGATAAACAAGGTTTTTCTTTTGTTGGCTGGGAAAATGAAAGTAATGGAGAAACATCCATATTGTTGCCGACAAAAGTAGTAGAATCTGCTACGTATGAAGCTAAGTTTGATAGATTTTCAATTGATAGTGCAACCGATTCAGTTTTAACTATAGGGGCTAATCAAGATGGAATAGATGCTGCATATCTTAGTTGTTCATCTGTTTTCTCCTCTAATGCTCAAGAGGTAGAAATCATAGTTCAACCAAGTTTGCGTTATTTAACAATTGTTGGTAGTACATTAAAGACTTATACTAATAAGAAAATTACTATAGAAAGTGGATGTGATGATTTCACATTGATATTGCAAAATGTAAAATTTACTTCAAATAATGCGCCATGCATTACTTCCTCTAGAAATCTATATATAGTTACGAAAGGAAGCAATAACGTTATTAAAAGTACTGGTAATACTTTTATCTTGGGTACCATAGCAGTACATAGCGAAAAACGTTTAACAATTAGTGGAAGTACAAAAATAAGCATTTATGGTAGTAGTACTAATGGTTCAGCAGGTGGGATTGGAGTGTTCGCAAGTAATTTGGATGTAAATTGTTCAAATGTTATTATTTATGGCGGAGATGGTGAAGATGGTAGTGATGGTATAAATGGTGTAGCGGGAAGCAAGGGCGCAGATAGAGCTACTGGTGGTGGCGATGGTGGCAATGGTTCTAATGGTACAAATGGTTTTTCTGGAGGATACGGATATAGTGGTGGCATTGCGTTACTAACAAACAATCTCACGATATATTCTGGTGGAAAGCTAACTCTTTATGGAGGCGATGGCGGAAACGGCGGAGATGGAGGTAATGGTGGTAATGGCGGTGATGGCGGTCGTGGCGGTGACGGAACAGTCTTGAAAAAAGTAGGAGACGGTGGAAACGGCGGTAATGGAGGAAATGCGGGATCCGGAGGAACTGGTGGTGCCGCTGGTGTTGCTATTGCTGCAATAGGGACACTAACAATTATAAATAATGGAACACTTATTGAAAACAATGGAAGTGCTGGTGCAAATGGCGCAAATGGTACTCCTGGACAAGGGGGCGTCGGCGGTCAAGGTGGTACCAAATGGAATGGAAATGGAACAGGTGCGAATGGTTCTAATGGCTCAAACGGAATTGTTGTTTAATGTAAAGTCTTAAACTGACAAATCATTGACGCTTGTGGACAAGTGAAACAGCCAAAGGAAAAATATCCTAAGGCTGTTTCACACGTTTTTTATTATTTTTGCTTAGTTAGAAAAGTACTTTAATATGTAGAATTAATATCATGTACATATGGAGGTTGTTACTCTTCCTTTTGTGTTGGTATATAGCACATATCATCTACTTGAATTGCTTTGTAAGTAGAGCCATCTATATTAACATTCTTATAAATCGGTCTGCCACTGCAACTTGCTCGTAGATAATATTTATTACCTTGCTCTGTAAGTTTCTTGATGTTAATATCAATAAAGTTTTCATCGGTACTAACCTCAATAATCTTAAAGCCTTTTGCTACAAGGTCAGCGGAAAATTGCCATAGCTTTTCAAACAAGCCATTTGTATCCATAATAATGGAAATATCTTCTTTGGGCCAATAAGCGGTAATTCTAAAGTATTTAGTCATAGTAGTTACTCCTTTTATGCGATTTTCTTTAATTGGTTTTTAGTGTACGGAAGCCATTTCTTATTTAGATATTCAAGAACGTCTTCACTTGGTCTATGGTTATTTTCACCATAACATTGAAGTATTTGCTTTCTCTTTAACGAATACTCAACAGTTACAAAAGGCGTGTTTATATCGTTTATATGTCGGATAAAGAATATAAGCGATTCTTCACGAGCAAATTTTTGGTCATAACCCATTCTACCAACGCAGTGGTGTAAGGTTTCACCTTCTTTTATAAGCTCTTTAGGGCTCTTTGCAATAACAACTACAAAGGCTTGGTTTTGCGTTTCTAACGAGGCATATTTGCTTGCGATATCAGCAAAGTGTTTATAGAAGTCTTTACGAAGTTTCTCGTCTTCTTCTTGCTTTAGCGTTTTATACTCATCAATGCGTATATCATGCCATCGTCTAAAGTCTTTAGGAAACAAGTTTTTCTCTTCGCTTAAGTCTATATTCAAAGCCTTACAAGCCTTTATATAGTCAGCATACGTTTGATAGTTAACGCCATCAAGTTCGTACATATAGTCAACCAAACTATTCATATTACCCTTAAACAAAGCTTTTATATCCTGATAGCAATGAGCTCTATATAAGTCTTGAAGCATTTTTTCACGTCTATCAACAACGTCAATAGGGGTATTAGTTGTATATGCTTTAATAATACTTGCTATATAGAAAGAACGAGGACTATTTAAGTATCTAGCATTATTACCAAGATACTTTCTAAAGCCTTTATCTTTTCCACAAAGCTCAAGTATCTGTTTACTCATACACAAATGTTGTAAACCGAGTTTTACTAAATATTCCATTTGTGGATACTTTCTATATAAACGAAGGTATTTGAATATATCTTGTCCGTTGTAAAGGTTGATAGCACTATATTTAAATTCTTTTTCTTTAAGTGCTATTTCACGATTTACAACAAAGGCGAATGGGTCAAACCATCTATCTTCGGAGTATCCCCAGTCTTTGCTTTCATACCAACTTTTATTCTTTTGAAGCCCTTCAAAGTACCAACCAACTTTATATCCACCGATATAATGGAATACCATATCTTTTACAAAGCATTCTTTAGAGTCAATACCATGCACTGCAACTTGTTTACAATGCCAATTACCCTTAGTATTTATACAACAAACGGTAACTTTAACAAGCTCACCGTCATTCTTAGTAAGATAAGCATAGAAGCGTCTATGTCTATCCTGAGCAGGATAGCAATGTAAATCTTCTTTACGGATAAGCCTTAAAATATATTTAGGTATTGGTTTAATTTTTTCAACTTTCATATTAACCTCCAACGTATACAATATTGTTATCAAACATTTCACATAGTTTAGATAGCATTTCATCTTGCTCATCTATATCAACTTCACCCATATCACCATCGAATTGACGCATTTCTTCTTCGCTTAATTCTTCGATGTCTTCTTCATCTTCGTCTTGATAGAAGGTGAGTTCATCGTTTTCAATGATAGCGAGAGTATATTGAGCACTTATTTTATCGAAGTATATTTCGGAGCAGTGATAGGGGAAACCAATCATTGGAATTCTTTCATCAAGTCCACAATCACGATTTGTAATAGTTAAATCAAGATAAGTACCAACCACCACTGCTTTATCGCCAAATACTTCATAGAAATCACCAAGACGTTGAGCTATAATTACTTCTGGATATTGTTCTTGATATTTCATATAAGCTTGATACATAGAATTACCTTTTGGCTTTTCTTTAATGATTGTAGGTTGTTCTACCTTTGGTTCTTCCTTAGGTTGTTCTATTAGTGCATCAAACATTGATAGTTGACTGCTAATAGGTTTTGGTGGCTCAACTTTAACAGGTGGTTTATAAGTGCTCTTCGGTATAGGTTTCTTATATGGTGTACCATCAAAGTTCAGTAAAGTGCCTTCAATGCTATCTTCTTCAAAGTAGTGAATAGCCCAACCGAATACTACGTTGTCTTCCACACAAGCACTAGAAGCACCTTTTTCAGCTGTCTTTCTTGCTTGCTCTAAAGCATATTTCATAAACCCGTCTAAGTCCTTCTTGTTAACGAGTTCAACTCCATCTTTATTAACATGAACACCATTATTGATTTTTTCACTAAGGGTATCTGAAGCATTGTTTTCAAGATATTCCTTTATGAGTCTTTGTTCGTTTGACTTTGCTACTAATTTTAATTTCATTTGTTTATAACCTCCTAAATGTATTTAATATGAAAAGCACCTTTCTATTTCTAGAAAGGCACTTGTCGCCATATACCGGCTTTAACTTCTTTTCTTGTAATTGGAATTATACACCACGTAGGTTTTCTTAACTTAATATCTTTACAACGCACATAATACAATTTATATTTAACAGCCAACTTGTAATTGTGAGTCATAAACTTTGTAATCAATTCTTTACTACCTCTTTCTTGGTAGCAAATCTTATAACCATATGGATTATCTACTCTTGGTTTCATAGGCTATTTATCCTTTATTACACCGTATTTATCATCGGCATAATATTCACAAGTAAACCAGTTCAAAATAGCAGTACATTTAACGTTTTCGTATTGTACTATATAGGAATTAGGTTGAGTTGGATGTTGTTCCAAAATGGTGATTTCTCTCATTTCACCATTAAGAGAATGGATATGAGCTAAGGTTGTATATGGTTTCATTTGGTATATCCTCCTTGTTTCATAAGTTGTTCAATTTCCCACTCAAGAGAGCGTTTTGCTCTCTCTCGTAGGTCGATTTTTGCTGATAAATAGTCCATAGTATAATGTCCGTGATAATACAAATCACCTTTCTTCATCCAAGTAACGAATTGATATTGTCCATATACTTGTTTTTGACCGAGTACATAGGATTCATCTTCAAGCGAAATGCTTTCAATTATTTCATAACCAACGTTAATTTGACCTTTCATCTTTGTCATCCTCCAAGATTTCAAATTTATCTACAATAGGAATGATTGCACAACCACCCCAAGTACCATGCACTTGCCCAATATCATCAATGTGTTTTGCAACACCTTCTTTACCGGCATAGTCAGGTTCACCTTGCATTTCGATAATTCTAATGCGTTTACCAATAAGCTCTGAATATTTCATATACAAACCTCCTTTAAGCAAATCTTTTAATTCCACCGAAGTGAGATGCAACACCAACGCTTCCAAATTCACTACACCAGTCATCGGATTTATTCCAAACGTAAGCAAATGCACTAAAGCGATTGTTGTTGCCATATACTAAATCATCCCATTCTTCCTCGTAGTCTGTTACAAGTAAGAATGAATAACACTCACCGAAGTCGGTAAACTCATGTGTAATTGCATACACGGTGCAGTTATGCTTTCTCTCAATTTCTTTCATCTTCTCAAAGACTTCAGGTTCTTGGTCAACCCAAAATCCAGCGAAGCTTTCAAAGAAACAAACTTGATTGTTTTTCTCAAAACCCTTGATATAAGGCTTGTAAACATCAAGTTGTTTAAGTAATTCAACTGCTTTTGCTTTTCTTTGTTCTTTTGTCATTTTTATATCCTCCAATTAAAAAATTTCAATTAAGCCATCGCTACACTCATGAACGTAATCAGTAGCTAAGTATTTTCCGTATCCCTCAAAGTCGAAGAAGTCTTCCAAATGGTCTGGTAAATTGTATCCACTAGTTTCAAACATCTCACGACCATAGTCGTCATAGTCAAAACCTTTGTAAAGGATGATATCTCTATCCCAATCTTCACCATGTTGTTCAACGAGTTCTTCAAAGTCATCAAAATTACGAACTTCAAGACAGGCATACATAATGTCGAACTTATATTTGTTATCAAGAACACCTGAATCAGTTAAAATTTCAAATAACTTCTCAGGGCTCTTATTGTCCCAATTTGCACAACCACTAGGTAAACCCTCGATATCTTGAATAAATAACTCTTCATCAATACCTTTAAGTTCAAAGCCTTGCTTAGTTAGTTCTTGTTCTATATCTTCCCAATCACTAAACAAATCAAGGTCTAACCATTTACTACCAAGAGCTCTATTGTTGCATTCGTTGTAACTACCCCAAGAGCCAATTACGATTGATACATTTCCCATTGCTTTTACCTCCTTATTCATTAACGTATTTGAACCAAATGTTGTAGTGAAGTTCTATATCTTTGGTGTCATATCCTTTACTCTCACCAAATGAATTCTTAACTTCTACGCGAATCTCTTTTAAATCTACAAAGCGTCCTTCGTACTCGTCTTTAGTACCAGAAACAAGCCTTAAATCATCAAGACATTCCTCAAAAACCTTTATATAAGGCTTTCCATTTTGTCCTACACAAGCGGTTAACAAATCTTTGTTAACGACATATCCGATTCCGGACATTTTAGAATTGGCTTTGCCGATTCTATAAACTGAATAAACTACTTTTTTCATGGGCTTTATACCTCCAAATATTTTATTTTGCCTTTCGGCAGTGGATAGTTAGCACAGCTATATATTTGGTGGAGGCATTAATGAAAAATAAAAAAATATGAGTGCTATATATAATAAGGATAAGTAGGGGTTTGCACAAAGGCTCTTCGAGCGAATTTTTTGAGCATAAAAAAAGAGCCTAATCAAATGATTAAGCTCAAAAAAATCTCTTACTTTGTGCTAACTATATCGCTGTGCTAAACTAGGAACGTCGGAAGGGAAAAATATTTACATTCGAATAATCCATAGTAAAAAGACCAAAACTCGCCACAACATTTGGAAAAATACATATAAAAATATACCCCACCTATTAAGGTGAGGTATAATAAGAAGGGTATTTTCTAATGAAAACTAAAAGAAAAAACAGTATTGAACGTTTTTGCGGTTCAACACTGTTTCAAATGGCGGGAAGAACGTTATCCAATCCTAACACAAAAATTTATATCGGTGCTAGGTGGATTAGAATTATTCTAAAGATTTGATTGTTCCATAAGTTGACCTGTCTTTGCCGTTATTATAATAGAAACCATCAATTTTATCTTCTATAAAAGTTAAGACCGCCGTTCCAATATGTGTTTTATTGTTTTTATCAACTCCATTACCTTCATTTTTATATGAGTAACATAACTCAGGGTGTATATTAGTATTTTCAATTTTTGCGTTAATAGCACAAGATTTGCTATTGTCTGCTATAAAACATATTTGTATTTTATCAAAGGTTTGAACAATTTCTAATTTTGCATGAGAAGTTGTTCCTTTTTTATAATTGCTTTGAATTTCAACATTATATGTTCCTGACAAATTTTTTATATTGCATATTTTAAGCAAAAAATTACATAAGAATTTCTTTATTACCCAAACAATAAAAACGGGACTTATACTTACTGCACATTGAAATAAAATCCATAAAACATGTAAGGTGGGGTCGTTAATAACTATTTTATTTAACAAGAAAACTTCTAATGCAACACATATAATGCAAGAAATTAGATATAAAAAGCATTCTATAGCGTTTCTTTTATCATCTGTTACTGAATATCTCATAAACGACTCCAATTGTCCCAAAGATTTGCAATAGCATTGATAAACGTAATAGCATTGCTAGTGGACCATTTATTGTAAGTTAACATATTGTTGTCATCATAACCAAAAAGTTTTTGAATTCCGTTTTGGCACTTCATATTTGAAAAAATGTGTGTGTTTTGCAATAGCCAACGTGCTGCGTTGTAAAATATATCCTGTTCGTTTCCATTAAAACAGCTGTTTGGAACATTGTAGATTAAACATTCTAAAAAATATGAAGGAGCAATTTCTTCATTTCGTAATAATCCTTTTCTAACTGCATAATTTCTTGCATTTTTAAACATTCTAACAGTTTTCTTGAAATTGCTATTTGTTTGTTGACTTTTTAATACACCATTTTCATAATGTTGTTTAGGATAGTTGATGAAAAATTTTCTTGAATTGCTGTCATATAAGATAGTTCCTAATTGAGAACCAATAACGGCACTTTTATAACAGCCACAAGGAACGATGTCTGCAGGTACATAGTTTGAATTGCCTGCATATTTTATTGTTTTATTGCCCAGAGCAAAATTAAAATTTTGAGCTCCTTGTATTTTATAAAACAAAGTAGATTTCCAATTTTTTAAATCTTCAAGATTTCCTCGTAACCCATAAATAGTATTATCTATAATTATATTTTTGTTTAAAACAACAACATCTATATCACTGTTTTCTTTTACATGTGTTGTGTTATGATAAGACCCTTGTAAAAATATTTCATAATTACTAATCAATCTTGAATCAATTATATTATATAATTTTTCATAGGTAACTTTCGAATTTTCACTCTTACCTGGTTTTGACCATGCTTCTAATGTTTGAAATGGAATTGCCATAAAATTCTCCTTTGTTATATGCTCGAATTATACCACAATTTGTAAAAAAATGAAAGAGCTACAATAAAAAAGAGAAGAAGTTTTTCACTTCTTCTCGTGGGTTTTATTGATTGGATTGCAAATGAGTGTAGACTGCATTTGCTGTTAGGTTAGAAAAATTGCCGTTTAATTCGGCAAAGTTCTTTAAGTCAGTGGCAAGAATAAAGGCAATTCGCTTTATTTGTTTTTGACTTAATTTTGTTTTGCCTTGCCTTAATACTTTAGTATTAAGGTTGAAAGTGGCTGTATTTTCTTTTATATCTTCACAATCAATAAAACATTGTGTGTCAATAAGTTTTTGCATCTCATATTTTTACAATTATGAGAATATGCTTGTGCCTTATTGACTTTATCTTTATTTTTAAGAAATAATCTTGTTAATTTTAGTAAGCAGGATAAGAGTTGCATACATTTTGCCATTTTTTAGAGCTTAAAAGCCCTAAAAATCAGCACTTTTGATGTATACACTTTTCAAAAGTCGCTGACTGCAAATTTGCATACACTCCCTTTTTAGACTAAGTGGGAAACCCACTTGTCTTTTTTTGTAGAAATTATGGTTTTTGAAGATGTTTTATGCTATACTATTATTGCTCCAAATAGAGCATTGGGTTATGATAGTATGAGAGATAAAAAAATCAATGCATGTTGTACAATATGGAGTACAAAATTATAAATATAGCCCTAATAGAGTATTTTAACAAGTCTATTAGGGCTTCTAATTATCTAAAAGAAAAGACAGTATTGAACAACATCATGGTTCAACACTGTCCCACTTGGCGGAGAGAGTGGGATTTGAACCCACGATACCCTTTAGAGGTATACACGATTTCCAATCGTGCTCCTTCGACCCCTCGGACATCTCTCCTTAGTTTCGTTTTTGCTAAGTAATTATACGATATTATTTTTATCTTTGCAACCTTTTTCTTTTAATATTTAGAGATTTATATCGTATTTTGATTAATCATCTATCATTATGCTAATGATTTCTTTGTCGGTTTCTTTCATGCCTTTATATGCAAGACGGGAAACGGATTTTATGGTTTCTTCTACGCCACGCTTTACTATGCCGTCGCCTGCATAGAATTCGCAGTCGTGGTAATACATGTCCATACCTAAAAGTCCGGACTCAACGGCTAAGGCAATTTTTGCAGCGCAACTTGCTTTTGCGCCATCGCATATAATACCACTACTTGAGGCAAGTGCGTTAACTAAAGTGTGGGCAATGGCTTCCATTTTTCCACCACGGAGATAAACTATACCACAAGCGGCGGCTGCACCTGCAGAGATAACGCCACAATAAGCAGAAAGTGTGCCGATTCCCGTTTTAAGGTGGATGGTTATTAGGTTGGAAAGACAAAGAGCGCGAAGTAGTAGGTCGTGTTCAACTCCTAAGTGGCGAGCGTATACTATGACTGGAATGGAAGTGGTCATTCCTTGGTTGCCGGAGCCACTGTTGATTATAACGGGAAGTTCACAACCATTCATACGAGCGTCTGAGCCTGCTGCTGCGTAGGCTTTTGCACGATTTTTTACGTTTTTGGGATCGCTTGAAAGATAAACTTTGCCGATATTTGCACCGTATCCGTTCTTAAGACCTTCTTCGGCGATTGCCATATTGCATTCAATTTGTCTTTCAATGGTTTCTCTTACGTCATCTAAGTTTACGGTGTCAGCAAACTCAATTATACTTTCTATGCTTAGGCAACTTCTATCAGAGTGCTTTTGTGGCAAAGCCTCTTTGTTTTCCAACAAGACCTTTTCATCAAGTTTAATGGTAACGATGTTGGTGTGATCGCCAATGAGTTTTATGTAAGCAGAGTGATTTTTTGAGTTAAGGGTTACTGCAATTTCAAAGATTTCATCAGAGCAAGATCTTTTTACCTTAACGGGAAAAGACTCCATAAACTTAGCAACGATAGGGGCTTCGCTTTCTTTGATTTCGGAAAGAACGGAGAGTTCTTTTTCGTGATTGCCAAGGGCGATTCCTGCTGAGAGTGCGGCTTCAATACCTTTAAGGCCACAAGTATTGGGTACGGTAACGCTTTTTACGTTTTTAACGATATTACCACTAACTTCAATGGTTGCATTTTCAGGCACTTCGCCCGTAGTAGAAAGGACGGCCTTTGCTTTAGCACCGGCGTATGCGATAGCGGCGGGCTCAGTGCAACCCATAGCGGGGATAAGTTCTTCTTTAAGTATTTGTAAAAATAGATTGTACTTGCTTTTATCCATAAACGTTACCCTTGGTATTGATGATTTATTATAGCATTAAGCAATCAAAAAATCAACTTAGAAGGAATACAAAAAGAATGGAAAAAAATAGTGAAATATAGCCTCAAATATTTGCAATTTCCTGCTTGATTTGGTATAACATAAAGAGCTAAAGAAGACAAGCCTTATACTACTTTATGTTACCCACCTTTTTTAGTCCTTACCCCTCCGGCTTGCTTCTTTAGCCTCTTTTATTTTCTAAACTTTATACTATATAATTTATTAAGTATTGACTAAATACGTAAAATTTTTTATTCTATTAGTGTAATATTCTCACTAAGGAGAGAGAAATGAGAGAGTTTTACCTAAGAAGAATACCAATTATAGTCTTGATTTTTGTATTTTTTGTTGCAATTTTCAGTTTTTCTTGTGTAATCTTGACGGCCGATGCTTATGGCGAAGTATATCAAGTAAGCAATGAAACGCAAGTAAAAGACTTCTTAAACAAACTTAAAAACTATTCCTATTATGCAGATGATATCTATATCGGCACTACTGAAGATATAGATATGCAGGACTATATGCATAGCACCTTTAGTTTTACCGATATTGAAAAATATCCGGGGGAGTCGGGGATAGTTAACGTTTATTTTAACGTAGCAATTAAAAACGTATATAACTATAATGGAGATGAAATTTCAAGTAATAAACACTACGGTTTATTTAGTAACGTTGAAAACCACTCTATTAGCGTTTACTACAAAGTAAATTTTGACTTTGGAGTTGGAAGTGGAATTGCGCCTTGCTCGTACTACACGTATAGTGGAGAAGAAATTGATATGCCCACTGTAATCTCTCCAGAAGGTAAGACTTTCCTTGGATGGTTAGAAGAAGGCTCAAGCGAATACGTTACTAAAATTTCAGCAAATACTTGGGGCGTGAAGAATTACGTTGCGATCTACGAAGACGTTGTAACCGAGCCTGAAATTCCTGATGGTCCCGGCAATGAACCACAACCTTTAACCTATCCTATCGTATACCAAAACACTATGGATGCAAGTGGCGTTGACGCACTACCTACAACCTACGTTGAAGGTGAAGAAACAGGTCTTGTTTCACTTGATAAAGAAGGTTTTGTCTTTATGGGTTGGATGGCAAACGGTACCGTTATTGAGGGGTTAAACGCGACTTTGCAAGATGGACTACTTCAGGAAGATAAAATTTATATAAGTGCCGTTTGGGAACTTGAAAGTCCAAGTTTGGATAATTTAAACAATATAAACAAAACCTATGATGGTGTTGGCTCAAAACTCAGTTGTGAAGTTTACCACCCTATACTTAACCAATTACAAGTTGCTTACGAGTGGTTTAAAGTTGATGGTGAAAATCAAAGTATAATTTCAACCGAAAGAGAAATATCCTTTAAAAACGCAAGTGAAAATGGAAGTTATAAGGTTAAGATAGAAGTAACGCACGAAGAAAGTGGACTTTCAAAGGTTGTTGAAAGTAACGTCGTTTCCGTTACCATTTCTAAAAGGGATTTAACTATTGAGAAAAAAGAAGGTGATTATGAATTTAACAAGGTATACGATGGCAATACTACTTGTTTAGACACTTTCATTTTAGACCAACACTATCTTCTAAACGGTAGGGTAAACGAAGAAATTATCGGTACTGAAATTTTGTCAAAAGAATACTCTTCAAGCAATGCAGGTAGCGTAAGTATAAAAGTTGCAGTTGGAATAGTGGGAGAAGAAAACGTTTTAAGTAATTATAATTACGCACCCACTACCATTATATACGATGCAACGATTTATCAAAAGGAAGTTACTCTTGAAAAGGTATCCTCTCCCATAATCAGCAAGTGTTACGATGGTACTACTTCGGTTGATTATTGCTTTGTTGCAGGGGTAGATTATCAACTCGTTGGTGCAGTTTACGAGCCTTCACACGCTCTAAGCGCCACCTTTACGAGTGCAGTAGCAAACGATAATGCAAAGATAGTTCTAAGCGTGCTTTTACAAGACGATAATCACTTCCTTAACGATGATAGACTTGAGTATGATGCAAGGATAGAAAGGGCAAACCTAACTCTTGAAAAATTAACTTCACCAACTTTAACGAAAGCCTATGACGGCACGGTTGAAGTAAAAGGATATCAATTCATTTATGGAGTAGACTTTAAGTTTAACGGCGCGATAGACGGAGAGATTGCAAGCGTTAATTTCGTTGCCGTATACGACAATGAAAGCATTACGGCGCAAAAGGTAATTTTAGTACCTCAAGAAATCATATTTAGTGGAAGTGCAAGCGCAAACAACTACGACTACTATAAAGGCACTTTGGAATTGTACTACGATGGCACGATAACGCCTAAGGAAGTGGTTGTAAGCGGTGAAAATCTTCAAAGAGAATATGAAGAAAAGGAAAATTTAGTATTCAGTATTGTAACGGGAATTGATACCGAAGAGATAATGGTTAGATATCTTCGTGATGGTGGTAGCGACGTAGGTAGATACTCTTACGTAGGCGCAGAAGCAATGGCACCCGTTAATGCAAATTATAACGTAAAGTTTGAAAATAAGGGATACGAATACGTAATTATACCGACGGTAAAAGTGGTAGATTTTCCTACCTTTATTGCAAGAGATTACGATGAAAATATCACCCTATTTGATGAAAGGTTAGTTGATGAAATTTCATATGAAAAGGTAGGGATGCAGTACCTACATAAATACGGTGTTTTTGAATGGGTAGACGGTAGCGCGGTGCCGAGCGCGTTAAACGAAGTTGGCTACGATATGGTCTTTATCCCAAGCGACACTAAGAATTATGACTTTAGTGCAATGGAAGGATACCGTGAAGAAGATGAGAAAGTTATAAGAAAGGTGGTGCTTAGTGTAAGTCAAGCGATACCTAACGCGGTAGAAGTAGAAACTGAATATCTTCTTCCAATAGGCACGCGCTACAATAAAATTACTCTTCCGAGTGGTTGGGCAATCAACACTACTATGGAAATTACCCCTTCAAGTATTGTGTCTGGAGAAGTGGGTACAAGTAAGGTGTTTGAAAAAGCGCTTGTTTACACGCACGATGCAAGTGGCAATTACAAAAAGGTTTATAAGGACTTAACCGTATACTTCGTAGCAACTGAAATTATTTATACCTGCGAAAGTGAAATTTCGCGTACGGGCAACTTTGTCGTGATAGAAAGAAACCCAAACGATGAAATTAAGGTAAAGATAGAACTAATAAACCCATTTGAAAAGGAAGGATATAAAGTAGGTAAGTGGAGTCTTAGTGATGGTACGGAAATACCTTACGGCGAGAGCAACGAGTACTATCTAACGAATGAAAATCTCATTGCGATGACCTTGACTATAGCCGTTACCCTTGTGCCACGAGATGACGTAAAAGTAACTTTTAAGCATTATTACGAAAGTGTAGACGGAAACTATTTAGACGAAGAATCACTGAAAATTGAACTAAACGCAACGGCCGACACCACCAAGCATATCGCAGTAGAAGACCTTAGGAATAAGAAGGGGTTTACCTATAAAAACAGTACTCTTTCAAACGGGGAAGAAGTTACTTCCTACCTTGTTTCTCCCTTAGGAGACACCGTAATTCATTGCTATTACGAGCGCAAAACAACCTTAATCAACTACGTTGACAACGACTATTCTGCGCTAAATCCCGAAGGCTATTTGCCTGAGAGTAAAATAGTTAAATACGGTGTGCCATTCATTCTTGAGCAACCGTTAAACTACTTCATTTTAGGCTATGATTTCGTGGGTTACAAAGTAGGCGAAAGCACCATTTACGACTTGCACTATACGGTTGAAGAAGAAGTTGAAAGCATTACCTTTAGCGTGGAGTATCGTCCACGTGAAAACGCCGTTTATTACGTATATAGATGGATTGAGGGTGAAGTGGACGTGTTAACTTGTTATGGTAAAGTGGGAAGTGTCGTTAGCGTAGAAAATATGGAATATATAGGACACGAAAGAGTAACTAACGATCTTGAGGTTTTAAGTGGCACTATTACGGGCTATCTACTTGATGATGAAGGTAACGTTGTAAAAGGCTCTATACTTGCTTTGCACGTTTACTACAAGACTTTAAGTTATCATTTGACGCTACCGGAAGGAGTGGGAAGTGAAATTTTACAAAACGTAAAATATGGACAAAGCGTTATCTTGCCACCTGCTCTCGTGAGTGAAGGGCTTGAGTTTCTTGGATGGGATGTAAACGGTGAGTGGTTCGCACCTGAGTCCACCTTCTTAATGCCTGCTATTGACGTTGTAATAAAGCCGATATGGAAGGAGAAGGCTATAGAAGAGAGCGTATCAAACGACGAGTCCAAGGGGGTAAACCCAGGCGTTATTATAGGTATAATCGTAGGTGCAGTTGCATTTCTCGTTATCGTAGGCGTAGTAAGTTCAATAGTATCAAAACGCCAAAAGAGTCGCGCACAACTGATTGAAAAACTAAAAGTGGTTAATAGAAATATGTTTAAGAAGTAATCATACTCTTACACCTAATATGCTTATCCCCCTTGCTTTTTCGTAACTGAAATCGGCAAGGGGTTTTTCATATACGTCAATAGAGTGAGATGCCAAGAGTGGCATTTTACCCTTAAAGGATACAACAATCAAAGTATGGTAAAAGGTGTTATCTCTTCCGAGTTGTATAAAATCTCCACACTTTAAACGAGATATAGTTTGTTCTTCTCCAAAAGGACCAACCCCATTGCCGATTTTATTTATTATTAAATTATTAGTGAGAAAATTATAAAACTCATTAACTCCCGTCCAAGCAGGTGCGCGATTGTTTGCATTTTGGTAATACCACCCAAAAGTAGGTGTGAAATTCATCTTCATTGACCCGGCAAAAAGGCATTGAGAGGCAAAATTAGTGCAATCCCCACCTATTGAAGAGAAATTGTAGTATGCAGGGTTGGGGTTAAGGGCGTATTGTTTAGCGTACGATAAAGCAAGTGCTCGGTTGTAATCTACTATTTTCATATTACAATATATTAATTTTGTGAGTATTATGTTATAATAAGATAAACTAATTTCAAGGAGCGTCGTATGGAAACCATAGAAACACTATGTAAAAGAAGGTCAATTCGTGAATTTAACGGTGAAAAGATAACAAAGGAAGAATTGAATGAAATACTCAAATCTGCATATCTTTCTCCCATAGGTCTAAAAAGATACGATAGATTAGAGATCGTTGTAATTACAAACGAAGAGTTGATTGACAAATGGGAAAAGGATACGGCCCGCATTATGGAGAGGGAAGGATATAAACCCTTCTACAATGCACCTACGGTTATACTCGTTTGTTCTGAAGTTGATGATGGTGTATATGCAAACGTAAATTATTCAAACGCAGCGATAGTAGTGCATAATATGGCGCTAAGGGCGACCGATTTAGGAATAGGCGTTTGCCATATATGGAGCGCTCCAAGGGCCTTAAGGGCAAACGAAAATTTGATGCAAGAGATGGGTATAGGCAAAAATTTAGTACCCTGTTGTGCGGTTGCCCTTGGCAAAATGAACGGCGAATATGAAACAAGGGAAGTAGAATGGGAAAAGATTGCAACTCGCTATATTGATTAAAAATAGGGCGAATATGTATCTATAGCAACAAAATTAGCAACAACGTGTTACAAAATGTAAATAATGGAAAAGTAAGGCTCGCCTTACTTTTTTTAAATTTTAAGTGTTTGAGGGTAATGAATGAAAAAATTATTTTTATGCAAAAGATTTTCTCTCGCATTGCGCAGTTGTATAATAAAAACTTTGCGCGCTTAATAATATGCAAAATCGCGTATAAAAAATTTTATTTTATGCAAAACTATTCATTTATTCGCTTGATTTATGCATTTTAAAGTACTATAATTTTGGCATACTGAAAAAATAAGGGACGGAGGCAGAAAAATGTCCAAACAAATAAAGAAAATCGTTTTAGCATACTCTGGTGGACTTGATACTTCAATTATCATTCCATGGCTCAAGGAAAATTATGACAATCCTGAAATCATTGCAGTTTCAGGCGACGTAGGTCAAGGCACTGAACTTGATGGATTAGAAGAAAAGGCAATTGCAACCGGTGCTTCTAAACTATATATATGCGACCTTAAAGAGCAATTCATTACCGATTACGTATATCCTACCATGCAAGCAGGCGCAAAATATGAAGGTGACTATCTTTTGGGAACTTCATTTGCTCGCCCCATTATTGCAAAGGCAATAGTTGATATCGCAAAGAAAGAAGGTGCAGATGCAATCTGCCACGGATGTACTGGTAAAGGTAACGACCAAGTTCGTTTTGAACTAACCATCAAGGCTTTTGCTCCTGAAATGAAAATCATTGCTCCTTGGAGAATTTGGGACATCAAGTCACGTGAAGAAGAAATTGAATACGCAGAAGCACACAACATTCCTCTTAAGATAAACCGTGAAACCAACTATTCAAAGGATAAGAATTTATGGCACCTTTCACACGAAGGTCTTGACCTTGAAGATCCTGCAAACGAACCTATGTATGATAAGGAAGGTTTCTTAGAAATGGGAGTATCTCCCTTTATGGCTCCCGACAAACCCACCTACGTAACTATTAGTTTTGAAAAGGGTATTCCAGTTGCAATTGACGGCGAAAAGTTAAGTCCCGTTGCACTAATTGAAAAACTCAACAAACTTGGTGGTGAAAACGGAATAGGTCTTGCAGACATTTGTGAAAACCGTCTTGTTGGAATGAAATCTCGTGGCGTATATGAAACTCCCGGTGGTACCATTTTGTATCGCGCACACGAAGTTCTAGAAACCCTTTGTCTTGATAGAGATACTTCTCACTATAAAGCACTCGTTGCACAACAATTTGGTGAACTCGTATACTTTGGTAAGTGGTTCACCCCCTTACGTGAAGCGCTTAGTGCATTCGTAGAAAAGACGCAAGAAAACGTAACCGGTGACGTAAAACTTAAACTTTACAAAGGTAACATCATCAACGCAGGAACGACTTCTAAGTATTCACTATACAATCCTGAATTTGCAACCTTTGATGAAGACGACGTATACGATCAAAAAGATTCAGCAGGTTTCATCAATCTATTCGGCTTACCACTAACCGTTAAGGCATTGATGGATAAAAAGAACGGAGAAACGAAATAACTTATGGCATCAAACCTATGGGGTGCAAGGTTTTCAAAAGAACTTGATGCACTCGTAAATGAATTTAATCAATCAATCAAAGTAGACTCCCTTATGTATAAGCAAGATATACAAGGGAGTCTTGCTCACGCTGAAATGCTTTTCAAGCAAGGCATCATTGAAGAAGGCGACTTTAATGATATTGAAAAAGGGCTAACTCAAATTAAGGAAGAAATTGAAAACGGCACCTTAAAAATTGATATGAATGCTGAAGACGTTCATATGTTTATTGAGAGTGAACTTACCAAGCGTTACCCAGTTGCAGGTAAAAAACTTCACACTTCAAGGAGCCGTAACGACCAAGTTGCTGTTGACGTAAGGTTATACCTAAGGGAGAAAACAGGCTCCTTAATAGAAGAGTTAAAGACCCTAATAGGTGTAGTTTATGAAGTTGCAAGCGAAAACGTAGAAACGGTTATGCCGGGTTATACGCATCTTCAACGCGCACAACCCGTAACCTTTGCGCACCATCTTCTTGCCTATGCAAGTATGTTTATGCGTGACTACGACAGGCTAACCGACACCCTAAAAAGGCTAAACTATTCACCACTTGGAAGTTGCGCTTTAGCAGGAACTACCTACAATATTGATAGGGAATTTACTGCACGAAAATTAGGTTTTACTGCGCCCGTATTCAACAGTATGGACGGTGTAAGCGACCGTGACTTTGCGGTTGAGCTTGCTTCTGACGTGGCATTAATTATGATGCACCTTTCAAGATTTTCAGAAGAAATTATCCTTTGGAGTTCTTGGGAGTATAAGTTTATTGAACTTGACGACAGTTACTCAACGGGTTCATCAATTATGCCACAAAAGAAAAATCCCGATATAGCAGAACTCGTAAGGGGTAAAACGGGTAGGGCTTATGGCAATCTTATAACCTTGCTAACTTTACTTAAAGGCTTACCACTTGCTTACAATAAGGATATGCAAGAAGACAAGGAAGCAATTTTTGATAGCGTTGAAACGGCACTAATTTCTCTTAAAGTTTTTGCACCCATGCTCAAGACGATGACCGTACTTAAGGACAATATGGCAAAAGCAGGAGAAAAAGGGTTTATTAACGCAACTGATTGTGCAGACTATTTAGCAAAGAAGGGAATGCCATTTAGAGAGGCATACAAAATAAGTGGAAACCTCGTTGCAATTTGCATTGCCAAGGGCAAAACCTTAAATGAACTAAGTCTAAATGATTATAAAGATATGAGTGAACTTTTTGAAGAAGATATCTTTGATGCAATAGATTTAACAACTTGTCTAAATAAGCGCATATCTGAAGGTGCACCAAGCAAAGTTGCAGTTGAAAAGCAATTAAAAATAGTAGAAGAATTTTTAAAATAGTAGGTATTAAATGAAGGATTTACTCAAACTAAGTGATTTATCAAAGGAAGAAATTTTAGAAATACTTGACCTTGCGGATAAATTAAAAGAGGAAAATAAAAAGGGAATTACCCACCATATTTTAAAGGGTAAAACGCTTGGTATGATTTTTACCAAAGCATCTACGCGTACAAGGGTATCTTTTGAAGTGGGAATGTATCAACTTGGTGGAAATGCACTTTTCTTGTCAGGTAATGAACTACAACTTGGTAGGGGCGAGCCTATTGAAGACACGGCAAGAGTGCTTAGCAGATTTCTTGACGGCATAATGATTAGAACGTTCAAGCAAGACGACGTTGAAAAACTTGCAGAGTATGCAGACGTTCCCGTAATAAACGGACTAACCGATTATTGTCATCCTTGTCAAGTGCTTGCAGACCTTCAAACCATTCGTGAATTCAAAGGTAAACTTGAAGGACTAAAACTTGCCTTTATAGGAGATGGTAACAATATGGCAAACAGCCTTATAGTAGGTTGCATAAAGGTAGGTATGAGCGTTTCCATTGCTTGTCCTAAGGGTTACGAGCCTGATGAGAAAATCGAGGCGTGGGGAATGGAACAAGGAAAACTTACCATCACGGACGACGTTGCAAAAGCAGTTGTAGGCGCAGACGTAGTATATACCGATGTTTGGGCATCTATGGGACAAGAAAGCGAATCCCAAAAGCGCAAAGAAGTATTTAAAAAATTCCAAGTAAACGAAGAACTAATGTTAAAGGCAAACGAAGGTGCAATGGTGCAACATTGTTTGCCTGCACATCGCGGAGAAGAAATAACCCATGAAGTTTTAGAAGCGCACGCAAACGAAATTTTTGAAGAGGCTGAAAACAGACTGCACGCACAAAAGGCAGTTATGGTAACGTTAATGAAATAAAAGGTTAAGGAGATAAATATGGCAAAGAAAAAGATTAATGATCAAGCAGTTATTTCTGCAATCGCACTCATAGTACTCGGTATACTTTTCTGCATCTTCCGTGCAGGAATGATTAATATACTTCTCACCATAGTAGGCGTAGTGCTTATTGCACTTGGCGCATACGATATTTTCGTAAAGAAGAATTACGTATCGGCAGCAATTGAAATTATTTTAGGTATTGCAGTTATCGTATGTGGTTGGACCATTCTTGATATAGCACTTCTCGTTCTTGGTATCGGTCTCGTGTTATATTCAGTTTACGAAATCGTAATGATAGCAAAAAACTTCAAGAAGAAAGGTTGGTTATCACTTGTTAAGCCCATCATTACCCTTATCGTAGGCATTTTCCTAATAGTAGCAAAGTGGTTACTCGTTGACTGGATTTTCATCGTAATCGGCGTAATCTTTATCGTTAACGGAATTATGTCCCTTCTTCAAAAATAGTTTTAGTAACTAAATGGAAGAAAAGCGCTCAAAACGAGCGCTTTTTTGTTTGATTATGCTATCAAGCATAATATTTTACGCTAAAACTTGAAAGACGCGTATTTGTATGATATAATTTACCTTAAGAAAAATTAGGAGTGAGCAATGATTACTTTAATTTTATTGATTTGTCTAATTCGCGCACTACGCTTTAAGCCGGAAGAAAGGGAAGTAAAGGTTGTTGAGCCTATTTCTTACGATAAGGAAAAAGCGGTAAAAGATCTTCAAGAAATGGTTACTTGCAAAACCATATCAAATGCTAACTTTTACCTTGAAGACGATGCAGAATTCAAGAAATTTGAAGAAAAACTTGCACCAATGTTTCCGCTTGTACACTCAACTTGCGTTAAAGAAAACGTAGGTCGTAGGGGAATAATGTTCCATTGGAAAGGTCAAGATAATTCAAAAGCAACCGTGCTAATGAGTCACTTTGACGTAGTAGAAGTTGATGAAAGTGGTTGGGAAAAAGCACCTTTTGAAGGAATTATAGATGGTGAAGTATTATGGGGAAGAGGTACGCTTGACACTAAGTCCACCTTAAACGGTTGCTTACAAGCAGTGGAAACCCTAATTAAGAATGGCTTTACTCCGAAAAACGACGTATATCTTTGCTTTGCAGGCGATGAAGAAATTTCAGGACCTTCTTGTCCAAGTATGGTTGAAGAGTTTGCACGTCGTGGTATAAACGTACAACTCGTAGTTGACGAAGGTGGTGCAGTCGTTGAAAACGTATTCCCCGGAGTTAAGGATAGAGTAGCAGTTATAGGTATTGCAGAAAAGGGTATGTTAAACCTTTCCTATACCGTAAAATCCAAGGGTGGACACGCATCAGCACCTCCTGCTAACACACCTATTGGTATACTTTCCAAGGCGTGTACTAAAATTGAAAGCAAGCCTTTCAAGGCAAACTTTACTGCTCCCACACTTGCATTGTTTGATACGCTCGGCAGACGCTCAACCTTCCTATATCGTTTAATTTTTGCTAATATGTGGCTCTTCAAACCCGTTTTATCCTTAATAGGCAAGATGGGTGGTGGAGAAATTAACGCCTTGATGCGTACCACTTGCGCCTTTACCCAAATGAAGGGTTCAAACGGTAGAAACGTGCTTCCCGCTCAAGCAGAAATGCTCTCCAATTTCCGCATTATGACGGGTGAAACAATGGAATCAACCATTGAATACGTAAAGAAAGTAATTGATGACGACAGAGTTGAGCTCAACGTTGTAAACGGCAACAACCCATCAGTCGTTTCACGCACCGATTGTGAAGAATTTGAAGTTGTAAAGAGTGCAGTTGAAGAAACTTTCCCCGATGCAGTGGTAACACCATATCTAATGTTTGCTTGCTCAGACTCACAACACTACGGTAAAATTTCCGACAAGGTTTATCGTTTCAGTGCACAATCTGTGAGTAGTGAAGAAAGAAGGACAATTCACGGACACAACGAGCGTATTACCTTTAAGGGCATATACGAATGTGTGGAATGCTATCTCAATTTAATAAGGAAGATTTAATATGTATCTATTAAAAATCAAGAGTTTATGTCTTTCAAATGATGAAGCTATAAGGGCAGAGTTTCTTTCTAACTGCAAAGCGCACGCATTAGCAAGTAAGGAAGACGAAGGCAACCTATACTTTAATTGCGTTGCATACAAAGGCAAGAATGCATTGAAGATAGTTTTTG
>JAZQVF010000100.1:0-18802 GCA_045631675.1 Candidatus Stercoripulliclostridium sp. | reverse complement strand
CCCCGCAATAGACCTTGCAAAGAGTGGTACGAGAAGGGAAGAATTGCTACTTTCACAAGAAGAATTACTTGCAATCTACGCAATGCGCCGTATGCTTTCCAATGGTGAAAACCAAGAAGCAACCGAAAACCTTATCGCAATGATGATGAAGACTGCAACCAACAAGGAGTTTGTTGATGGTCTAAACGCACACTTGTTGAAGCTACAAAAGGATGGATTTACCTTCACCAAGTAAAACGCGTTATTTTAGCGAAATACTTTGAAAAAGTAAAAGAAACCGTCAGGGCGCAGTACGTCAGTACAGCAACCCTAACGGTTTTTTTATTTTCCTTCGTCTTTCATCTAAACTAACGCGTTTTACCTAAACGTTGTTTAATGGAGAAATAATTCAAACTTTACTTCTTCTAATATCGCGTATATTAGCGAATAATTTCACAAAACCACCACCGTGTACAGCAACCCCTTGGGAGACTTTCTTTTGCTCATTCTTCATCTAAACTAACGCGTTTTACCTCGACTTTGTTTAAGGGAGAAATAACTCAAACTTTGTTTCTTCTAATATCGCGTTAGTTTAGCGAAATACTTTTAAACTAACTCGGCTTTTACTTTTCATTTGGTTTTTTGAATTTTGTCAAATTAACGCGTTTTACCTAAACCTTGTTTAAGAGAGAAATAGTTCAAAGATAACTTCTCAAACTTTGCAAATTGCAACTGCACTTGCACAAGTTACGTACCTAATTTCACTCGCTAAATTGTTGTGAGAAGTAGCACTCGTTATTGCTTCAAGTCCACCGAGAGCAGGGTTTATTTTGTCAAGTAAATCATCTTTGTAATCACACTTTTTGTCAATAACTTCCTTTTTAAAATTTAAAAGTTTCGTGCTTTCTTTTTCAAGTATGCGTAACGTATCGCTAAGGTTTATTTCCTTTTTCTCATAGTCAATTAGCGTTCCGTCTAAGGTTGCAATTACACCTTCCATAAGTTCAAAACATTCTCTCATTAGTGCATCGTCGTTTAACTTTTGCAACACTTCAACTTTGTTTATTTTAATTTCTATAACCCTTAATCCGTCGTTTTTCTCAACGACTTCATTTGCTACTTTTTCCGTCATATATGTAGCCATTGCTACAAAATATGCATTATTTTGTACGTATAAATAACCTGCTCCACCACTTACTCTGGCATAAGTTGACTTAATAATTGCTTCTTCTTTATATTCAAAAGGTTCTAAGCAAACGAGGTAATACGTTAGCATTTCTTTTTTCGTTAAGGCGTTTACCATAACGGCAAACAAGTCTTCGTTTTTTAACCTACCGATTAAATATAAACTCAGAATTAAGGAAAGAATAATTATTGCAATTAATACGATAGCCCATCTATTCTTTTTCTTATTCATTTCAGGTTGAGGTAATTCATTTTTAGGTTTTTCAGTGTAGTTAAAATAGTAGGGAGAATAGTCCATACTTAATTTTATTTTGCACCTCTTTTTCTATTCCATGAAATGTTCGGTTGATTTTTAACTATAAAAATTTTATTTTGCGATTTTATATTGCCTATAATCGTAGGTGTTGAAAAACGATTTATTTGCTTTGCTATTTTTCTTATTAGGTATGTCCGCGGTATAATTATAGTAAATTTTCGCGCGCGCTATTTGACACGCACGCGTTTTTTATGTATTATATATGCGTGTGCGTGAGTGAGCGCACATATTTCTATATCAAATTTTGTATTTTACGACTACATCGGAGGTCAAGATGCGTAAACTTACACAGTGTTTTGCTTTTAAAGCATTCTACGCTCTCACATTAGTCTTGCTTGTGTTTGCTATCGGTACGTTTGCCGTAATTGGTAACGGCGCTACTGAAGGTATCGTTGCAAACGCAGCACTCAGTTTGAACAGCACTACAAAACTTAATACCGGCGTCGGTATGCAGTATGGTGCTAACGCCTTAAGGACGACGAACGACGACTTCTATACGGAAGGAACCGGCTCGGTAAGTTATCGTCAAGACGGCATTGCACTAAGTGGTTCAACTTCACTTATAACCAAACCCGGTCTTGTAAGTGGTACGACGAGCGATTATGCAAATATGGAAAGCAATGCTTCCGTTTACTATGCTCTTCAAGATCCCAATACTTCAGTTAGATTCCGTTACGATTTCAAAATTAGTGGTACTATTACCAACGTATTTGATATCAATATGGAAATCTACTATAGCAACCAAGTTGGCGAATCTGGTAAAGTAGGGGAAAGCATAGTACAAACTATCACTACCAACACGAGTGACTCTTATAGTGTAGAGCCAAGTTTGGAAGTTTTAGTTTCCGGCAGACAAGCGGCTACTGCAAACTCACACGTATTCATTAAGATTTCCTTTAACTCAGGCTCTGACACCATAGTTATTTCTAAGCCTGTAATTACCGTCACTGCAGAAAGTGACGAAATTGGTATTGACAATTTAACCGGCATTGACCTCCTAATTACCGGTAAAAACCGCACCTCCGTTGCAATTAAGAACGTAAAATCACAAAAAGGTATGGAACAACTCGCATCCGTATACGTTAAGGAAGGCGACGTAATCACTCTTAGCGCATCAGCAACCGTAAGAGATAGTAGTGGTGAGCAAAAGAAACATACTTTCGGCACTCTCTACGCTGCAGCGTTTGGAAGAATCGGCTCAAGTTGTATTGATTGGTATAGTTATTACGACAACAATTACGGTTCAAATAGAAGTTATTTAACAAGGGTTGAAGCAGAACAAAGCATCGTATATCCAGACGGTGCCGACCCTGAAAGGGAATATAAGATTAGTGCTTACAACGGCTTTACCGCGTCATTCGTAGTAACGAGTGGCGTATCCAACGCACAAACAATTAAGATTATCCCAAGAATAATTAGGTCTTACGACGGTTTCAATTACGAATATTGGACTCCTGATTCAGTTGCATCCGTACCTGAAAAGGAAATCGTAATTAACGTTGACAACAAGGCCCCAACTGCACCTAAACTTGATGCAACGCAAGGTTTAGGTCTTAGCATTGAAACAAGACAATGGTTTACTCAATCAAACAATTTCCATCTTCGTTACGATGAAAGTTGTCTAAACGGCAATTCTAACGTTGCAAACGAATCCGTTTATGCATTCATAGTAGATAAAAACCTTTTGAGCGCACCACAAAATTACGACTTTACCCCTGGTAACGGCGCAACCTTAAATTACGTTGTAAACGGTGTAAGTCTAACTGCAAGAAGGCAAGAACTTGGAAAGTTCACCAATGGTGAAGAAACGTTAAGAACGCAACTTTCATTTGATACTTACGGCGAATACGGTTTAGTGCTATACGCAATTGACGGCGCAGGTAACGTATCAAGCCCCACCTTATATACTGCACAACAAGACAAGGTAGTAAAGGTTGACTCAAGGAATATGGGTGTAGGTATATACATTAACCATGGTACGGAATACACCGACCTTAACCTACTACAACCTGCTCCTTCAAACAAGGCTCAATTCCAAAGATTCTGCTCGGTATACGTATACACCGGTGCAAACTATCACGATGCAAGTGGTAATTGCATTCAACCCGTTGACGACAATCCGTCTAACGCACTTGCAACGTCCAACCTAATCAATGCAAAGCGTGGCGTTGACGTAACTATTCGTGTAGTTATGGATTCCACCCAAGCATACAACTATTCATTCGTAAGACTTGGCTCAACCTATCTAAGTTACGACAATCCCGAATTCGCACTTGATAAATTTGGCAATAGGGTATACGACTATACTTATAGACTCAACGACGACATTTGGACGGAAAACGAGTCTTCAACGAATCGTGCACTTACTGCATATTTCCATAGAAGGGTTGACCTACGTCTTGTAGAAGACGATTTCACTTTCAGTTATACTTGGAGTGCAAATAGAATTGAATTCTCAAGAAACGTACAAGCATATTTCAAAAACCCACTTAATGCAGACGACGTAGTTACTATGCAACCTACCATTGCAGTAGAATACTTCCGTCCCGTAACCATTACCATTGAATCAGAGTACACGAAGGAAGGCTCAAGCACTATCTTGAAAGGAAAGGGTAATATTATCATTAACGGTATTACCTTTGAAGTTGACGAGGACTTTGACCTAAACGCATTTGCTCGTGGCGAAATTTCATTTATTAGTGGTGCAAGCGAGTATTTTGTAATGGATACTTACACTACTGGTTATAGAACGGAAAACGGTACTGAACTTGCAACCGTTGAACTTGGTGCATACGACAAATATGCAGGCAGGGGCGACGGCTTTATGGACGCAGGTGATTACTATTATCGTGCATACGTAGTTCCAAATAGTAACACTTTCTATTACGGCGAATTGATTTCCAGATTTACCATCAAAAAGGCAGATGCAGGTGTATTAGACGCATTTGCGAAGAACGAACTCACCTATGGTGATAGTATGGAAATCCTTAAGTTTGCATCCTACGATAGAACGGGTGTGGAAATTGCAGAGACCAACAATACTCTCGTAGTAAACGGTGTTGAATACGTAAGAGTAGATAGTGGCGTATATGGAAGATTCGTTATCGTTGTTCCACAAATTGGTTCAATAGACTATGAAAAGCACGCAGTTGCAACCGATTTCCTTATTACCGTTGAATTCCAACCAATGAACGTACTACAACTAACCAACGCTCAAATTAAGGAGAACTTCTCCGTTTTGAGTGCTTACTTCAATGAAGTAAAGGGTAGTGATGGTAGCGTACTTGGTTACGAAATGAAAGAAGGTATGCAAACTGCACGTAACTATAACGTTCAAACGCTACAAATACCAATTACCATCAACCATAAGATGGCAACCGTTCTTGCACGTTCAGAATCGCTTGAAACCTATTACGATGGTTTTGACAAGGAAGTTGCACTTTACGTTTACACCACCGATGCAATCGGCAACGCACAAGAACTAAGCGACGTACCCGTAATCGTTGAATATAAAGTATTCGGCGAAGGCGACGGCTCATACACCAAGGTAAAGCCCGTAAATGCAGGTCAATATAGTGTAAGAATGAAGATTGACGACAGTCTTTCAAATTACGAATCAGACTACACCGTTGACACTTTATACGTATATACTCGTGAACTTGAAATTAACGTTGATGAAAGCGTAACGGAGTATTCAATACTTGGGGAAGAAGAAATTGTTGCAGGTAGGGCAGTTAACGAAACGTTGACTTATACTTATAGTCATACTTCTACTGCAGTATACTATGCAGGTTTCTATCAAAACGGCGAATTTACGAGAGTACCGGGACTACTTTATAGATACGCATTCTACAAATATGCTTACTATGACCACGATATGAACGTCGTGGAAATTGACAATCCCGAATGGAGTGAATACGTAGATTTAATAGGTGGCTCTGCCCTTGAAGCAGGTCGTTATCTAATGGAAGTTGCAATCAACAACCAAAACAACTCAGGCTCTAAATATATCATCGTTAACGTAGAGCAAGTAAGACGTGGCGATAAGGCATCTCTAAATATCTCTACTCCAAGCGCACAATCTAACTATCAAACGGTAAACCTTGACGGCTCTTCAAACGGCAGGACGGGACACCTTGAATTTGGTCAAACACTTCTCAGTATGCAATCAACTATACTTGGTAGGGGAGGCTCTGCAAAGTTTACCCCAAGAGGCTCTTCAAGTACGGTAAGCATTGCTTCAAGATTTATTTTTGAAACGGAAGAAAATTACGTAACGAGAACTCTTGCATCGTTAGGATATACCGAACTTGAAACTAATGGATACGGTGAAAAGGTACTTCCCGTTAAGTTTGACGAAGGTGGTAGAGTATCACCATATTCCATTATGGTAATATGGCAAGCGGGTACTACCGATGAAAACGGTAACTTTATTCCCAACTACAACTTCCGTGCGGAAACCTTTGAATTAACGATTTACGTAGTTCGCGCAACTGCTGACTTTAGTCAATACAACTTAAGTGATTTAACCTACGGACAAAAGGTAGAAGAGGCTAACTTTGAAGGAATAATCACTTCTCACGGCTATCAATTCCAAGCAAGTGACTTTACTATTAGCGTTCCTGAAGAAAACAAAAAGTACGTACCACAAGGTGGAGAAAATGAAATTCTATGTTCATTTGCACCCTCAGATGCGCTAATTAGAAAGTATTTGCCACTCAACAACGTAGCAATCAAGTTAAACGTTCACAAGCGTAATTTACAAATAGGCTTTAGCCTAACTGACGTTACCCCTGAAGATTTTGACGGCAATTTATACCAACAAGCAGTGGTACACACTTATGGCGTAGCATATCAAAATCCCACCTTCACGCTTACTCCTGAAGGCATCACGGGGCTTAGCGTAAATGGTGTAATACCACAATTTACCTTCCTTAAAGATTACGTTGGTCAAACTCTTTTAGAAGGGGAAGAATTGATGGAATACGAAGGTGTAACCTACGTAAAACTTTCAGGCATTACCACGTCAACTCCCGTAGGAAAGTACTACGTGCTTGCAGAGATTTTGGAAAGTGACGCAAACTTCAGCGGTGCTATTTTCAACTCTTACTTTGTAATTCGTGCAAAACTCTACTACGAAGGCGGTTCTTTACCGGTAAAGAGTATACAATACTCTGAAAACGTAAACTCTGTTGAATTTGGTAGCGTTATGGTAGTAAATAGCGCAAACGGAAATTATAACAAGTTCTTCCGTGGCACTTTCAAAGTTGCAATTAAGGATGAATTTGGCAATTTACTATTTGATGCACTACCAGAAGTTACCCTTGATAACTCAAATTATAATGCAGTAATAGTATTTGAGCCTACTGGTGAACAATCCGTTATAGATGATTACACCAACAACTTCCGTCCTTACGTGGAAGACTACTTCTTGAAAGTAGAAAAGCGCAACGTAACCGACACTATTGTCGTTACCGGACTAAGCCAAGTATTCAGTGGTACAAAGAAGGAAATTCAAGTTTCCATACCCGATCCCGTTGATAGTAGCAAGCAACTACCGTTTAACGTCAACTATCTAACTGAAGATCATACTTACGCAGGCGAGCATCAAGTAGAAATAGTAATAGATGCAAGCGTTGAAAACTATACCGGTTATCTTATCGTTACCTTAGTTATTGAAAAGGCAACCATTACGATAACGGATGAACTTGTAGAAAGGGTATACGATGCAACTCAATTTGAGTATGATCCTAAGTATGAAGTACCACTTGATGCATATAAGAGTGCAACCTATCAATTTGAAGTAACGTATAGAGATTATCTCGGCAACGCACTTGATAGAGCGCCTATAGCAATAGGTTTGTACTATGCAGACGTAACTCTCGTTGACGATAACTTTAGTGCAAACAAGACGGTTAAGATGCAAGTAATTCCATCACACGACGGTTATTTAGGTTTAAATCAAACCTATCTACCTGCAACGAGTGATGAAAAGATAATACCCGTAGCACCTAACTATAATAAGATTTTAGTAGCAGGGGACCTTCGTGATCACCCAAGCGTAAACTATAGAGTAGAGTACAAGGAACAAGGCATAAGCGACGAATACTATACGAGCAGTGTTCCATATAACGCAGGCACTTACGACGTACGCTTGATTTTCTCAGAAAGGGGCTATTACTCAGTAAGAACGCTACAAATGGTAATTGAAAAGAGAGAGGCAGTGTTCGTACTTGACGCACTCTATACGAGAGATTATATCGGCTCTCAAGTTTCCTTCGGCGTATTGCTACCTGAAGGTGTAACCGTTGCAGAATACTCATATAGAGAAAGTGGCAGTGATGCTGAATTCCAACTCGGTCAAGAACCCACTATGGCAGGTCTTTACGAAGTAAAGATAGTTCTTATTGACAACAACTACAAGGGCGAGGCGTACACCACTCTTGAAGTTAAGAAGGCAAACTTAACGATAAATAGTAACCCAATCATTGCAAACACCATTGAATTTAATACGCTTAGTGAAGAAGTTGAATTTTTGGCTGGTAGTGGTGTTGTAATCTTCGGTTACACTGCAGAAAACGTAACTGATAACGGTAGTTGGAGAGTAAAGACGGACATAAGCACTTTCCGTACGGGCGTTCATAACGTTGAAATTGAGTTCGTACCAAACGATCAAGACAACTTTAACGTTGCAGTTACCACTATGAACGTAAGCATTGTTCAAAGGAACGTAAGCGAATTCATTATGGTTGAAAACGCAGTTTACGATGCGTTAAGTGATAAATACTACGTAACCGTTGAATACGTAAACGATAAAATTACCGTAAATCCATACCTTAGCGAAAGCGCAAATATCGTTCAAGGTTATACCGATATAGCCTTTAGCGTAAAATACAACAACGTTAACAGCGCACCTATTGCAGTAGGCGAATACGTAGTTTCCATTACCGTTTCAGACGCTAACTACTCAGGTAACGTAAGTAACGTAGTTCTAAGTATTGAGCACGCAACTCCCGTAATCGTACTTCCCAAAATTAACGATATCGTCAAGGGAGAAACGTTAAACGATAGTTACGTTCAAGAAAGTTCAGGTGGAGCATATATTGCCTCAAACGGCAAGAACGTTCCTGGTATCTTTACTATTCTTGCACCATACAAAGTAGTAATGGACAAGGCAAACGAACAAGAAATTGAACTCTTGTTTACTCCCGTTGATCGTGGTAACGTTGCTGAAGTAGTAGTTAAGGCAATTGTAAACGTAATAGGTGAAGATGCCGACGTTACTGAAAACGATATTATCGTAACTGCTAAGAACGGTGGTACGGTATATTATGGAGCAACTCTTGATAGTTATACTATTTCTCTAAGTGATGAAAAGGCTCATTTAGGTAGAGTAGAATGGGTTGATTCATCAAAGGTATTACACGTAGGTGAAAGGGCAGAATTTTACTTCATACCTAACGATACCGATAGGTACAACAAGAAGGTACTCAGCACCGATAAAGCAGTAATTCACAAAGCAACTCTTATGCTTGGCGAAGGCAACTCCGTAATTCTATACGAAGGCAACGCACTAAAAGATGCAATCGTAAATCTCAATCTTTATAACTCAGAATATCCTGATATGAAGGTAGAAGGTTACAGCCTAACTCTCATTAGTGATAATCTTGACTACGTTGCAACTGCAAGTGATATCGGCAAATATCTAAGTGGTATTACCTTAAAGGTAATAGTTACCCACCACGATTATGACGATGCAACCAACAACCAATATGAATTCCAAGTTTACGCAATGCGTCTAATTGATGATTTCAAACTACAAAGCACTTCAAAATTCTACGATGGCGAAGCAGTGCTTGTATCCGACGTTGGCGTAACCTTAGTAGGCACCGATTATCTACCCGATGCAGACGAAGTAGTATTCAAACGTATCCTTCTTGGCGGGGTAGAAGTAAGTGAAATTAGAGATGCAGGTTTATATACCGTAACCATCAAGATTGATGAAAAGACCTATGAAGAAGGTGGCGATACCCTAATGGGCGCACACGTAGGCGAATATACTTTCACTTATGAAGTATTAAAGCGCGACTTAAGTGACGTAATGAGCATTACGGGTAACGAAGTAGTTTATGCAGAAAGTGCAAACCTACAAGCAACCTTTGAAGGATACGAAGTAAGTTTAAGCGACGTTACCTTCAACTACTTCTCAGAAAACAAGGGTACCGATTACGGTGCACTACCACCCACCGATGCAGGTAACTACAAAGTAGTAGTATCAATAAAGGCATCTAACCCATACTATACTGCAACGAAGGAATTTGATTTTGTAATTACCAAGCGTCTTGCAACGGTAACTCTTGATGCAAGTTACGTATACACCTATAGTGCAACCACTCAAGTTAACGTTGTTCCTGAAATTAGCAACAACGTAACGAGCGAATACGTTCAAATTATGTACTATCCAATGGGACAAACTACGGGTACGACTGAAAAGCCCGTAAACGTAGGTACTTATAGAGTTGTAGTAACCATCGTAAATCATCCTAACGTATATGGTAGGGGAGAAAGCATCGTTAACATCCGTCAAGCAAGTGTAACTATTTCAGAAATCCCAACCGTTGATAGCATCAGTTACGGTGTAATGCTCAAGCATGCAGGCATTAACGGTGGACAAGCAGAAGCAACTAACGGAGCAGTTATTGAAGGAACCTTCTCATTTGCAGAACCTGAAAAGAATAATTTACCCGTAGGTAGCAACGTCGTAACCTTAGTATTTACTCCTAAGAATTCCAACTACGCACAAGCAACCTGCCTTGCAAACGTAAACGTCGCTAAGGCAACTGTAGGTATTGAATTCCATAGCCTAACTAAGGAATACACGGGAGAGGCACTCTATCCCGAAGTAGCAACCGATTTGAACGTAACTTATGCCTTCAGACAAGGCGCAGTTAACGTTGAAAACGCAATCAACGCAGGTGTATACACCGTAATCGTAACCGTAAACGATTCCAACTATCAAGGCGTAAGAGAAGCAACCTTTACCATTGTAAAGGCAAGCGTAAAGGAAGAACTTTCCACTCTTCCCGTACTTGAAAAGGACGGCGTAGCAACTGCAAACGTTGAAGTAGTATACGGACAAGCATTAAACACTGCTTCCATTCTCGGCTATCAAATGATTTACGTTGAGGGCGGAAGAGCAGTATACGGCACCTTTAAGTTCGTATATGAAGACACCGTCTTAGGCGATGCAGGTCTATATGAAGGTGTAGAATATACCTTCATTCCCGAAGACCAAAGCAACTATGAAGTATACTACGGCACCTTAAACGTAAGAGTAGTTAAGGCACGCGCAACCATAAAAGTAAGTGCAAATAACTTCGTATACGGCGACCTAATTACTTCTCCCGTATTCACTACGACTCCTGCAAACTTGAACGTTGACAACAGCGACTTTGAAAGGGAAGCACTTGGAGAAATCTTAAAGACGGGTACCACGTTATTTACTGCAAAGATTAATGATAACAACTATGAAGGTAGCATTGAATACGCCATCGTAGTTACCAAGAAACCCATAAGAATTTCCTACTTGCGTGATGGTAATGCTATTGACGTATACCAAGCAACTTACGGTAACCTATACTACGCACGCGCTATGATAGTAACCGACACCTTAGTAGATGGGGAAGATAGGGCAAATTACGAATATTACGAATCAAAGATACTATATAGTTACACCAACGTAGAAAGTGGTGTAACCACCATAGTACCACCCACAAAGGTAGGCGAATATATCGTTACTGCACGTCTTGAAGACAACAACTATATCATTGATAGCACCTATGCAACCATCTCTTACAAGGTTGATAAAGCAAGGGTAAGTGAACTTAAGTTTGAACAAAATTCACTTTCTAACCAAGTATACGGTCAAGTATCAATGCCAATAGTAGTAACCACTCCTTCAAACGTAAACGTAGAAATTGAATTCCCAGGTTATGATAGTATGCCTACGAATGCAGGTACGTACTCCATTAAGGTAACGGTAAAGGATGAAAACTACTATCAAGATACACGTACTGCAATGTTTAATATTAACCCCAAGCCTATAACCATTGAAAATCTAAAAGCATTGGGCAAGGCATACGACGGACTATCTGAAATTACCGTTAAGGGCGATCTAAAGGGCGTAATGAACGGTGATGAAGTGGATATAATTCTCTACGCACATACGCGCGACAATAAGGTAAACGTAGGACAACATAGCGTAGTAATTAGTGGCTGGGATCTCGTAGGTCTACACTCAGGCAACTACGTATTAAGAGACCCACTTTACAACCTAAGTGCAACCATCACCAACAAAGTTATAACCGATCCTAACAGCACTTCATATATCACTTCTCCCGATGGTTTCAGTTCTAACGTAACCGTATCGTTTAGTGAAGTATACGACACGGTAGACCAAACTAATTGGTTTACAAAGTTACTTGGACAAAAGGCAACGGTACAAGTAATTGAAGTTAAGGAAAACGGTTTGAACACAGTACTCAACTCTAAGGTTAAGTTCTACGTAAGAATACCCGAAGAGTACAAAGATGCTAAGAATCTAACCATTGAAGGTATCGGCAACTTAGAGGGTATAATCGTTTCAAGAGAGGGCGATTACGCAACGTTCTATGCAGATACTTCAGGCGAAATCGTATTCTACAAGAACGATTTCCCATATTGGGTAATACCCGTAGCGGCAGTAGTGCTAATGATAATTCTTGGTGGAGTATTTGCACTTATTGCATTGCCAATTAGAAGAAGAAAGCACATTCCACACGATGCACGTAAAGCATACGAATGGAACCAAGGTCTTGAAGGACGTGAACACGTTTACAGAAAGAAAGTGGAACAACAAATTGTTGAGAAGAAACGCAGATGGAGATACTAAAATTCAAGTGGAGCGGTGGGCGCAAAGCGCTTACCGCTACCGCTATATCTTTAATATTCTTAGTTTTACTATGCCTATCGTTTAGTTTTGACGGTGGCGTAGTTGCTCGTGCAGACAACTCCGATATAGGTCAATCGGGTGGTGCAATAGAGATAGCGGACGTAACGGAAGGTAAGGTTAGCGCTACTTTTTCCAATAGGGAAACGGGTGTTAAATTAAAAATAACCTTACCACTTGCATCAACCGACGTCTATTTTGCATACGAAGTAGACTCATCAGAACAAGTATGGGCTATAAAGGGAAATGCAAATATTGACGATGATATTCCTTTCATCAAGCACGAAGGTGCAGTTGAAAAGTTTGAAGTACCTTCTACCACGCTAATGGATAAAGTGGAAAGTGCGTGGACGGACATAACGGAAGTTTACGAAAAAAGAGTATTCTATATTGACCTTCACTTTAACGGCACTTTGTTTGTAAAATGCAAAATGGCAGGGGAGAGTGAAATGCTTGAAGCAACGTCAATGGTAAAGGATATTGACAACTTAGCGCCAAGCATACAAAAGGGAATCGTTACGCACGGCAAGACCAACGCACAAGGAAAGTTCGTTTTTGAAATGACGTCCACTTTTATTGACGGTGCATCAACGGGAATGCTCAGTAGTGCAAGAAGTGGTCTAAGCGAAATTTTAATTATAAGGACGGACGATGCCCTTGAAAATATGAGTGAAGAAAGTTTAGAGGGAGAAGGCATTGAAAGAATTTGTGCTTGGGAACTTTTAAGCCCATTACAAGCACTTCTTACTCAAAAAGTAACCTTTACCATAGATAAAGATGGCTATTACTACTACTTTGTAGTAGATAGAGTAGGTAACTTGAACATAGGAATGTTGCTTGGTGGCAAGTTTGAAAGGGAAAACTATTCTCAAACAGACGATAGATTTTTAGTACACGACAGTAGTGCTGGAAGCAGTGGTGTTACCTTCTCTGTTAAAGACTATATGACTACCATAGGTCAAGAACTTGACAATTATAACGGCAAGGTAAACTCAAAGGTTTATACCGATGCTTTGGAGAGTTACTCAGCCCTTCTCCTAAGGTTCTATTCAGGCGCAAGTGATAGTGATTTAGAAGGTGTTAGCAAGGAATGGTTTTCCTTCTATAAAAACGAATATACTGCCTTTAAGAACGCGTATAGTATAGGCGCGACCTATGAAGTATCACTTGTAAACGGCGACCTATTAAATTGTAGTATAAGCGCTTTAAATCTTAACAAAGACGTACTGCCATCGCTTGGTGGAGACGCTGTCGTTGCAGAGTTTATCGTTGCTAAGTATACTTTAAGCGAATTACCGAGTGGTGTAAACGTAGGATATGCTAAGGGATACGCATACAAACTAAGTTACAAACTTTCCGTTAGTGGTGTGGTTTCAAGCATACCAAAAACTCCCATCACTTATGAAATAATGTCTATTCCTACGGATATTAGTGAATTTACCATAGTTCAAAAGGTTGGGGATAAATACGTAGAATGCGTAGGCACTAAGGGCGAAAATTGGCTACGTTTCAGTACTGACCTAAACGGTGCCGAATTCTACCTAATCTGCTCTGAAAGTGAAGAAAGTAATCTTCTTCCCTTATGGATATCTTTAGGCGCAGTAGGTGGAGTTATCGTAATTTTAGGTATAGTATACCTTGTGCTTTTAAAGTTAGGAAAACTTCCCGAAAAACTTCGTATTAAGGCTAAGAAAGAGAGTAAGGTAGTGGAAGAAACTCCAGTAGTGGAAGAAAGCAAACAAGCAAAGAAAAAAATCAAAAACAAATCCAAAAAGTAAATTGGTGAAATATGATATACTTTAAGCGTACTTTGGAATATTTGTTCAAGTTGGAAAAGGGCAAAAGATTTTTGTTCCTATTCCTTCTTGGGTTACCAGTAGGGGTGGGTGCTGCCATTACTGCTCCACACTACGTATATAACGAGTGGTTAGCCAACTTTACGGTAGGCAATAGGAATTTCCTTGATGCAATGATGTTTAACGGAGTTGCAAATCCCTTACGCGTGCTTATAGCAGGAATAGTAACGTTTGTGTTATTACTCGTTTGCATATCTATTATGGCGAGTGTAATTTCACGTAATTTACGTGTAGGTGTATTTTCCGTAAATAGATTGTTTATAGAATTTAACGAGGCAATTTTCCCCACTTTCTTTGCAGTAACGTCTATGATGCTCGTAGTAATCTTAGGTAAGGTATTGCTTGGCGTGTTACTCGTATTATTCCAAACTTTTGGAAACGTACTTCTTTCACAAATACTTTCGGTATTTGCATTAACTTTAAACGTTGCTTTGGTATGCTATGCAGTTAGTGTTGGTATCCTTTACTTACCATCAATGACTATTAACGGTTTAAGACCACTCGTAGCATTTGCAGAAAGTGCAAACAAATTAGGTGGAAGAAAGGGTGGAGCAATGTTCTTGTCTATATTCCTGCCAATGCTTTTAAATTACGTAATAGGTGGACTTGTAAGTATTGCTCAAAATCTTATAGTTTCATTTGTAGTAGAAAGCGTATGCTATACCTTGAGTCTTGTATATCTCGTAACTATGTCTTTCATAAGTTACTATGAAATCAACGACCTTCCTCGCGAGGACTACCCGCGCGAATTTTTCTTTGCAAAAATAAAAAGGAGATAGACTATGTTAGTAAGACATTCCTTATCCCTTACTCTAAGTAATATGCAACTTGTTTTCAAGGTGCTTTTGTACGTTTTAATCGTATGTATAATAGGCGCAGCGGTTTTTATTACCATAGCAGAGCCTATTTTTTCTTCCATAGGTGAAAGCGTAAACGTAACGGAAAGCCTAACCCACTTTTTAGATGGAATAATAAGTGCGGACGGCTCGGTATTTGACGGCATAGTAAATTCCGTTAACCACTTTGCAGAAACTCATCCCAATGAAATAGTGGAGATAGTAGGTTTAATTATAGTGCTATTTTTCGTAATGAAACTATTGTTAGCGCTCGTAACTTGCCCGTCTACGTACGTGATTAACAACAAAATGGCTACCAATTTTACCGAAGGCTTTTTCCATTCAGTCATGATGGTAGGCTGGAAGGGCGTTCTTACTGCACTTGTTTACACGTTGATAAGCACTCCTATAGACGTAATCATAATAGGAGGCGCATTCTTCCTTGGCAGATGGCTCGTTTTAGGAATAGGGCTATTTGGAATGATTTTTACAATAGTGCTTGCGCTCGTGTTATTAACGATAAGAATGTCCATTATGGGACAATGGGTTGCCGTGCTTATTAACGAAAAGTTAGACTTTTCTCTCCAATTCAAGCGCGCATTCAAGCAAGGTTTCAAGTATATGCACAAGGTATTCCCTGCAATGCTTACCCTAAACCTTGCAATATTTGGCGTGGTAACCACCACCTTAATCCCCACCTTCTTCATCATTCCTGTCGTTATGATGCCAGTTGCACTCATAGCGTTTAGCGTAATCCATTTAATAACCTATTATATGGTAAACGAGCGCGACTACTACATTGATGAAAGGGTAATCAAAAACGCAAAGTAAAATATCCTTTCAAAAAATCGTTAAGAAAAGAGTAATTACTATGTAATTACTCTTCTTTTTTTATTTTCAATAGACTGTCCCCATTTCGTTACATCACAAAAACTATATTCCCCCAAAACTTGCATTTCAAGGAAGTACCGTGTTATAGTAATTACGAACACGAACAAATGTTCACTTTCGTCTCCGTAATTCTACCAACAAGTGCTTGAAACCCACAAGCCAAATGAAACACGACCGTTTAATCATAGTGAGGAGAAGAGATGTTACCATTGAAGACTACGGCAACGGTGCTATACACTGCACCAAGCCTTTCGCACCTTATTAAAACCTACAAAGAAAGACTTAACAATTTGTTTTCGTACACCTATAACGTAAGGGGAATAGATGCTGAAATTTTGTTTGAAGCAATCGTATTAACGATGGAAAGGTTAGAAGCGCTAAAACTTTTAAAGATGGTTTTGAACACTGCTTTTTCAATGCTTAACGAAAGGCAACAAGAGTTTTTAACACTTTACTATTATAAAGGTATTTCCCCAAAGAAAATACTTAATCGTATGAATATAGGGATTGACCAATTCAAATACATCAAAGAATGTGTGCTAAAAAAGATGGGTTGCAACGTAGAAATCTTAGGTTTTAGCAACCAAAGGATAATTGAGTGTTTTGACGACGTAGCGCAGTTTATTGCAAGTGCAGAGCGAGTTGAAAATATGGGTAAAGAAGAGATATGATACCTGAAAAAATACTAAAAAAATTACTAAGGAGAGCAGAAGGATATACTCAAACGGAAACGCAAAGGGAGTACGTAATTGAGGAAGACGGCTCAAGAAGGGCAGTAAAGGAAAAGGTGGTAGAAAAGGAAGTGCCACCTGACGTGCAAGCCTTAAAGATATATTTAGAATTGACCGAGTATAGGAGTGAATTTGAAAATATGTCGGATGAAGAAATCAAGGCGGAAAAAATTAGGCTTATTAAGGAATTAAAAGAAGATTAGTCAAACTTTTTTCTATGTGGTTTAAAGAGTAGTACCACTATAGCAAGGGCAGGCACAATTAGACCAACTATAATTATAATTTTCATTTCAAGGGAGTCAATACCCCCTGAAAGCGTATCTTCTTCATCGGTAGGAGATTCTTCAGGAGTTAAAATTTCCGGCACGAAGGTTTCAATTGCAAGGTCGGGGGCATTAGTCCTACTTGCAAGTACGTAACCGTTAATACCGTTATATTTCACGAAATACCATTTTTCTCCACTTTCAGTAGGGTAAGTGCCGAGATAGGTATAAGAATCGCCAAATGGAATAGTTAGAATGCAATCAGCACCTTTTTGAGGGTGCTGTTTTAGTTGGATATGAGAAAAGTCGGAAAATTCTTCGTTAGTGTATAAGTCAACCGAAGTACCCTTAGCAACGGCGTGATAACCCAACGTGCTAACCTCGTTTTTCTTAATTTTACCTGCAACTCCATTAAAAGTAACGTAGTAATAGTTGTCGTCAAGATTGTTGATACGAGCGTAATAGGAAGAAGGAATAATAAATAACCTTTCCCCATTTTCATCAAGTAGCCAAGTATCTGCGTAGCATGCAACGTGGGGAATGGAATTTTCCGCCTTAGCAATATGAGATGGTAGGCTAAAAGTCAAAATTAGCATTATAAAAGTTATCACTTTCATATCAACATTTTACTTTAAAAAGCAAAGAGAAATAACGAAAATTTTGAAAATTTTAGGAGATTTATGTTAATAACGAGTGACGTTTTTGATATTGCCGATAGGCTAAAAGAGATAGACCCCAATTATTCCCTTCATTACAATAGGAAAACGAAAAAGTATGAATTACGTGGTAAGGACGGCGTGTTGACCTTAGTATTCCCTTATGAAAGCATTGATGCACGAATGATTACTCACGCAAGAAAAACCCGTATAGAGCGCTCTAAAGCACTAATAGAAGAGATGGAAAGAAAGAATAGAATTCTTGAAGAAAGAAGGGAGCGCGAGGCGGTAGAGGATGCAAAAGATATTCTAAAGGAAGTAGCACGAAAACACTATGCAAAAAGTTGAACGAGCAAAAGTAGAAAGAATACTCACTCTTGAAAAGGAAGAGCGCAAAAGGAGAGAAAAGGATAAACTCAAAAGATACAATAGTGGTAAAAAGCACCTAAAACAAATGGAGTTTCATCGCTCGTTAAAGCGCAATAGATGGGTATTCGGTGGCAATCGCTCTGGAAAAACGGAGTGTGGTGCCGTAGAAACGATATGGATGGCAAGGGGGATACACCCTTATAGGGAAAATAGAAAGCGCGTGGATGGATGGGTTGTTTCCGTTAGCAGTGAAGTACAAAGAGAGGTAGCGCAAAAGAAGATACTAAACTACCTAAATCCCGATTGGATAGAGAAAATCACGATGGAAACAGGCTCAAAAGATTTCCCTACGGGTGGTGTCATTGACACGATATACGTTAAAAACGTGTTTGGAGAGATAAGTACTATAGGTTTTAAAAACTGCACGCAAGGTAGGGAAAAGTTTCAAGGCACTTCTCTTGATTTCGTATGGTTTGACGAAGAGCCTACGAGGGACGTATACAAGGAATGTCAAATGAGAGTCATAGACAAAAAAGGCGACCTATTCGGCACGATGACGCCCCTTTCAGGTTTAACGTGGGTTTACGATGAAATTTACCTTAACCCGGCAAACGACCCTGAAATTTGGACTATTGAAATGGAGTGGGGCGACAATCCATTTTTAGATGAAGGAGAAGTTGCAAGGCTAAGTAGCGCTCTTAGTGGAGATGATTTAGAGTCAAGAAGATACGGC
>JAZQVF010000099.1:0-8514 GCA_045631675.1 Candidatus Stercoripulliclostridium sp. | reverse complement strand
GGGGTTGCTGTACTGAAGTACTGCGCCCCGTAGGGAGACTTAGTTTTGTGAAATTATTCGCCTAAATAACGCGTTTTACTTGTTGAAGGCGGTAGAACAGAAGTAAAGGAAAAAGTTTTGATTTGCCGTTGATGAGAACGTAGTGCTAATACCATTTGAAGAGGTAATCATATTCTTGCTTATAAACTTATAGTTGCTACTACTATTTGCATCACTTTCTGCATAAGAGTAATCTTTTGAAGGAGTTGCACAGGTAATTACTACACTTGCACCAAGCATTTCCTTGCCGAGATTATAGAAATAGAAACCGTCGGAGTCCGTCTTAACTTGTACGGTCGTGGTCTTGTTATCAAGCGTCATTGCTACGTTTACGGTGATACCTTCAAGGCATGCGCTTCTGTTTAGATTGATGAAATATGAACTATCTTCTTGAAGATATACGTAACCACATACTGCATAAGCGTTATCCATAGTAAGGTCGGAAATTTGTTTGCTTTCTGCTTGGAATCTTTCCATTACGTAACTGGAAACCTTTTGTGTATTGGTGCTATAAGTTGCCATATTATACTCGTGTCCACGTACTGCGCGAAGATATACCGTGGGAGTCCAAGCGCTTACTGCATATTTAACGGAAGTTGCCACTGACGTATTCATCATGTTGTAGCCGTCAATCATTGGGCGAATGTCGGTTTCGGATTGGTTGGTGATTGAACCCCAGTCTGAGCCGTTGATGGTATAAAGGAACCAGTCCAAGGTACTTCTCTTTAGTGCGCGATAGGTTTCGGGAAGTTTTTCAGAGAATGTCTCAGAGAAGTTCAAGTATGCTACGTTCTTCTTAATGTCAAGATATAGTGCGCTATCGCCTTGCTCGGTTAGGGTAACCACGTCGTCAATTATGGATACACCAGAGTAGCGATTTTCGTAACTATCGTAATATTCCTTATCACTTTCAACAAGAGTGAAAACAGTGCCTTTTTCACTCAATTCCTTAACTGCGTTTGAACTAAAGTTAAGTGCAGAGCCTATGGTGGTTTGTTCGTAGAAATCAACTACGGTTGCAGAACCGGTGTTGGAAAAATATGGATCGATAAGGTCTATTCTATCGGGAAGATATCCTACCCCTACTGCTCCGTTTTCATAAAGGTAGTCAAGGTATTCTGCAACGGACAACGCAAGCACTGCGCCTACTCCATTACCGATAAAACGTACTTCTTGAATATACTTGCCACCACTATTTGCAAGGTCATCAGAAGTTGCACTCTTGAGATATGCTGAAATGAATGCTTCAGTTAAGTTGAAGTCGGGAGCGGTGGTTTTGGTTTCGCCGTCCTTATTGATATAGGTCATTGAAGAAGAATTGAAAATCTTTTTAATAACGTTTTCTTCGGTGTCGTCTGCAAAGTTTTCATAGTGGAATACACCGATATTAAAGCCTTGTCTATCCCATAGGCGAGAGGTCTTTTGAAGGGTTATTGAAGTTGCAATAACCGATGCAGTATAAACTTCTGAGTTAAGGTTAATTGCCTCTTTGATATTATAATCGGTAACGCCACCGAATACTATTGCAGTGGGGCGATTCTTTTGGAAGGTAGTTGTTTCACCATTAGAGCCAATCCATTCAATGGTTAAACCATAGTCTGACAAGTCGTCGGGGTTTGTAAACTCAAATGACGGTGCTACGAATGGCGTTTCTTCTTCGTTATCGTTACAAGCAACAAGTGCTACGGAAGTTAAAGAAATGCATATAATTAGAAATAGTGTTACCAAAATCTTCTTCATTTTTCACCTATGTATATACGATAGTATATTAATTATATCTTTATTTATATATTCAGTCAAGAAAATGCCTAAACCATTTGCCTTATTTAAATGAAATTTAGGTGATATTTGACTTATTTGCCACGTTATTGTATAATTTAAGTATGATAGTCGTAGGTTTAATGAAAAAAGGAAATAGAGAAGAACTTTTTGAAAAGGTTACACAGGAGTACTTTCGTATTCATAACCTTGCATACGAGAAGTTAATTTTAAAGAAACTTGAAAACGGCAAACCCTACGTTGATAACAATAGCATAAACGTTTCCTTATCACATAGTGGGGAATACATTGCTATCGCTCTATCCCCTACTCCCGTTGGGGTAGATATACAAAAAAAGGAAGACGTTGATTACCAAAAGATTGGGGAGCGCTACGGCTTTAGAGCAAAGGACATAAACGAATTTTTTAAAAAATTTACTCTCGCAGAAAGTGAGGCAAAAAGAAAAGGAAACGGCCTTGCCTACGCTCTTAAAAATGCAGACCATATTGACGGCAAAACCATAGAATTAGAAGATTACGTCCTTTCCGTTGTACCTAATGAAGAAATAATCATAATATAAAAGAAAACCGAGCAGTTGCTCGGTTTTACAATTTTATTGAACTTTTTACTTTTTATCTTCCATACTTACCTATAGACTTCCTGATAAAATCAACGTCTACGTCATCAAGAGTGGACATGGTTGCTCTGAATTCCCAGTTGCCATCAGGCTCGCCCGGAATATTTATTCTTGTGTCGGCACCATAGCCCGTTAGGTCTTGAAGGGGTATGATTACTACCTTTGCCGAACTTGCCATTAGCATTTTGATTACGGCACGAGTGCTTTTACAATATCTGCCACCTATTCCCCATTCGTGTTCGCCTATTTCTAAGAAATCAAGAATGCCCCTTCTCGTTTCGCTATCAAGTTCATAGAGCCAACCTAAAGTGGTGTTGTTGTCGTGGGTTGCACTATATGCAAAGGTGTTCTTTGCATAGTTATAAGGTAAATGAACGTTGTTTCTATCCCCATCAAATGCAAATTGCATTACTCTCATTCCAGGGAAACCCGTCTTTTCAAGATAATCTACCACCTTTTCATCAATAATTCCAAGGTCTTCGGCTACTATCTTTGGCTCTTTTACCTTCTTAGACACTGCTTTCCATAGTGCCATGCCAGGGCCTTTCTTCCACTTGCCTATCTTTGCAGTCTTACTTCCTGCAGGTACTGCCCAATATTCACATAGCCCCCTAAAGTGGTCTATTCTTAGGATATCGTATAGTTTTAAACTATGCTCAATACGGTTTACAAACCAACTATATCCATCCGTTTCACTCTTTTCCCAATCATACAAAGGATTGTTCCATAGTTGCCCGTCTTCTGCAAAATAGTCCGGTGGTACACCTGCTACTTCCTTAGGTACCAATCCTTCGTCAAGGCTAAAGACTTTACTATTTGCCCATACGTCGGGGGAATTGTAACTAACGTATATGGGCATATCGCCAAATATTTCTATGCCACGAGCATTAGCATAAGTTTTTAACTCCGACCATTGCTTATAGAATAGATATTGCTCAAAATAATAGTAACCAATCTTTTCTTTAAGTCTCTTCTTCTCTTCCTTGATTTTAGATGCCTTTCTATACTTTAGGTCTTCTCCCCAATTTTGCCATTCTATGCCCTTTTCTTCACTTATTGCCATAAAAAGTGCATAATCTTCCATCCAAAAGGCTTGTGATTTCTTGAATTCTTCTACTTCTTTAAGGGTTTCTTCTCCCGCTCTTGAGTATGCTAAACGAAGTGCCTTAGCCTTATTTTCTTTTACCTTTTCATAGTCTACCCTATATGGACTATTTACCTTGAAAGACTTAATTTCTTCCTTTGTAAGTAGGTCTTCCATACTCTCAACGTCAATAAAAAGTGGGTTGCCTGCAAAAGCAGAAAGTCCTGAATAAGGACTATTTCCTGCGCCTATAGTGGTAATTGGCAAAATTTGCCACACCTTAAAACCACTCTCTTTAATGAAGTCTACAAAATACCTTGCACCTTGTCCAAAGTCGCCTATGCCGTATTCGCTCATCAATGAAAAGATGGGAAGAAGTACGCCTGCTTTTCTCATAAAGTTACATTTCTCCGTTCGCTTACGCGATTTTATTTGATTTTATATGGTTTTTTGCATCTGGGCGTAGCAATAACTTCGCCTATTATCATAGTGCGAATAAATTGCTTTTTACCCTCGCTTGATTGCATACGAGAAGGCCTATAATTTGCATCAAATTTAAGGTTGCGCTCAGTATAATGCTCCTCACAACCCTCGCCTGCATAAGGTAAATTCACAACTTCTTCCTTTATAACTTTGCCCTCAGTCAAAGGATGGTCGTGATTAGTCATTCTTCTTCTCCAATACGTTGTCGCTCGTTAGGCTATTGCGCATTTCGGTATCGGCTTGTAAATTTAGCATATTGTAATAGTCCATAACACCCATCTTGCCATTCTTCAAAGCCTCTGCAAGTGCCTTTGGTACTTCTGCTTCTGCACTGATAACCATTGCACGCATCTCTTGCGTCTTAGCCTTCATCTCTTGCTCTTGAGCAATTGCAAGCGCCCTTCTCTCTTCAGCCTTCGCTTGAGCAACTCTCTTGTCTGCTTCCGCTTGATCCATTTGAAGTTGTGCGCCTATGTTTCTACCTACGTCTACGTCTGCAATATCAATAGATAGAATTTCGTATGCAGTGCCAATATCTAAGCCCTTATCAAGAACTTTCTTTGAAATACTATCAGGGTTTTCAAGCACTTCTTTATGCTCCTTTGCAGAACCTATGGTGGTTACGATACCTTCGCCTACACGAGCAATAATGGTTTCTTCGCCTGCACCACCAATTAGTCTTTCTATGTTTGCTCTAACGGTTACCCTTGCCTTTGCCCTAAGTTCAATACCGTCCTTTGCAATAGCAGAGATCATGGGAGTTTCTATAACTTTGGGATTAACCGATACCTTAACTGCATTCAATACGTCACGACCTGCAAGGTCTATTGCCATCGCCGTCCTTATGTCAAGGTCAATGTTTGCGCTATGAGCAGAAATCAATGCATTAACTACTTTTATAACGTCACCCTTTGCCATATAGTGCGTTTCAAGCGTTGCAATATCAATGTCAAGACCTGCCTTCTTACCTGTAATATAAGCGTCAACTATCATTGCAACCTTAACCCTTCTCAAACGCATTCCTATTAATCTTGGAATGGATACGGGTGCACCTGATACAAGCGCTCTAAACCAAATACCAAAAGGTATCAACGCTATTAAGCCCATTAATAGTATTCCTAAAATTACTATAGCAACTATGCCACCTACTCCAATTGCTGCCATATCTACCTCCAATTTCTAATTTTTTTGTTAAAAATAAGCAAAAAGACGGAATTATTCCGCCTTTTCTTTTTTGTTTTCTGGGAATGGGGAACGTCTTACCCATCCGTTTTTAGCCGTCATCGCAAGCGCTATGAAAGCAATCAACACTCCAATAGATTCCATAAACACAATTATGAAAATTTGAGCGTATATATTGCCCGTACCCTCCGACACCCTAAGCACCGTAGCAAGTGCAATTATCGCACAACCTATAATGCCGAATATGCCAAAACCCGGTTGAAATAACTCTATTACTATGAACACGTACCCAAGGAGTAGTAGCAAACCTACTATCCAACTCATTCCTTGAAAAAATATCGCTATTTCATTAAAAAACGTCATATTTCCCTCTTATTTAGTTACTTATTTGCTTGCAGCATCGTAACCTAATTGTAGTGCCTTGATGTTTGCAGGTATTACTTTGGGCTTGTTTGCAAACTTGTTTTCAATCATTTTTGCAACAAGGTCAAGTTCAAACAATCCACTTAACTTGATGTATGCACCAAGAATTACGATGTTTGCAGTACGTGCGTTGCCTGCTTCAAGTGCAAGTTCTTGTGCATCAATATAAACTGCCTTTACATCCTCCCTTTCTACTTTGTCGGGAATTAAAGAACTGTTTACAATTACGGTACCGCCTACCTTAACTTTATCAACGAATTTGTAAAGACTGGGCTTGTTCATTGCAATTAGACAATCAGGACGAGCAACTATTGGGCTTGCTACTTGCTTGTCGCATACTACTACGCTACAGTTTGAAGTACCACCACGCATTTCAGGGCCATAACTTGGAAGCCAAGTTACTTCCTTGCCGTCAGCAATTGCCGCGTATGCTATGAATTGACCAAGACTCAATACGCCCTGTCCACCAAAGCCTGCTATAATGATTTTCTCTTCCATATATATTATACCTCTTATCTACTAATTTTCAACGGATATCCCTATTACTCTTTGTCTACGTCTTTGAAAACGCCTAAGGGGAATACCTTGGTCATCTCTTCTTTTACGAAATCAACTGCTTGGGTAGGAGTCATTCCCCAGTTGGTAGGACAACTTGAAAGAAGTTCTACCATACTAAATCCCTTGCCTGCGATTTGGTTTTCAAATGCCTTTTTAATAGCACGCTTTGCCTTGTTTACGTTTGCAGTATCACTTAAAGAACATCTTGCAATATAAGAAGGACCATCAAGGGTTGCAAGCATTTCACAGACGCGAATTGGGTTACCATTTAGCGCAACAGAGCGTCCCGCTTGAGAAGTTGTTGACTTTTGTCCAAGTAGTGTGGTTGGTGCCATTTGTCCACCCGTCATACCATAAATTGCATTGTTAATGAAAATTACGGTAATGTTTTCACCACGTGCTGCTGCGTGTACGATTTCAGCAGTACCTATACTTGCAAGGTCGCCGTCGCCTTGATAAGCAAAAACAACTTTGTCAGGATTAGTACGCTTTACACCGGTTGCAAGTGATGGTGCTCTTCCGTGTGCTGCTTGTTGCATATCACAGTTGAAATAGTTGTATGCAAATACTGCGCATCCTACTGGTGCAATACCTACTACTTTACCTTCCAAACCTAGTTCTTCTAAACATTCTGCAACCAAACGATGTGCTACACCGTGGGTGCATCCTGGACAGTAATGGAAGGGAGTTTCAGTTAACATATTGGTTTTCTTAAATACTACTGCCATATTATTTGCCCTCCTTTGCGAGAACTACGTTTACGATATCATCGGGAGTCATTACGTTGCCACCGGTTCTACCATAAAACTCTACGGGTTTAAGTCCGTTTACTGCAAGACGTACATCTTCAACCATTTGTCCCATTGAAAGTTCAATGGTTAAGAAACTCTTAACACATTCCTTCTTTGCAAGGTCGTTAAGTGCCTTTTCAGGATATGGATAAAGAGTGATGGGGCGAAGTAGACCTACTTTAATGCCCTTTTCACGAAGTTCGTTTACTGCACTCTTAGCAATACGAGCAACGGTGCCGTATGCAACGAGAACGATTTCAGCGTCTTCAGTAAGATATTCTTCCCACTTAACTTCCTTTTCTTTTAGTACGTCGTAACGAGCAAATAAACGATGGTTTACTTCTTCAAGAACGTCAGGTTCAATGTATAGTGAGTTGATAACTCTTCTATTCTTTCCAACACCAGTACCATCAGTTGCCCATTCCTTTTTGGGGAAGGTTGCAGGATCCTTCATTTCGGGAAGTTCAACTGCTTCCATAATTTGACCAATCATACCATCGCCGAGAATCATAACGGGCATACGATATTCGTCAGCCTTGTCAAAAGCGTCATACATTACGTCAACTGCTTCTTGAACACTGCTTGGTGCATAAACAAGCATATGATAGTCACCGTGTCCACCACCTTTTACCGTTTGGAAATAGTCGGATTGAGCAGGTTGAATACCACCAAGGCCAGGGCCACCTCTTACCATATTAACGATTACACAAGGAAGTTCAGCACCACAAATGTAACTGATGCCTTCTTGCTTAAGTGAGATACCGGGTGAACTTGATGAAGTCATTGAGCGTGCGCCTGCACCTGCTGCGCCGTAAACCATATTGATTGCGCTAACTTCGCTTTCTGCTTGAATGAAACATCCACCTACTTCAGGTAGTCTCTTTGAGAGATACTCAGGTATCTCGTTTTGGGGAGTAATAGGATAGCCGAAAAATGCACGGCATCCACCTCTTACAGCAGCTTCTGCAACTGCTTCATTACCTTTCATTAAAACTTTCATAACTTTCTCCTATCTTTCAACCGTTATTGCAACGTCAGGACACATAACTGCACAAGCAGTGCAACCTATGCAACCATCACTGATTTGCTCTGCAATAAAGTAACCAGCCTTGTTGGTTTCTTCTTTAGAAAGAGCAAGAACGTTCTTTGGGCAAGCACGAACGCATAGCCCACAACCTTTACAGGTATCTTTAGCAATTATAACTTTAGCCAAAATTCTATTCTCCTATTTAAATAAAATTTATTGTCGCTTATTATAACACACGCGCAAGGAGAAATCAAGCAAATTGATTTTATTAAAAATAAAATAAATTTAAATGAAAATATATAAAATTATATTTTTGTATCCATAGATACCTTGTTTTTGTAGCCTTAGATACAATTTATGTTATAAACAAAGTTTAAAAATAACAAGATTTTTTGTGATTTTTTAATTCAGTTCAATAAAAAAGTTAAAGCCGAGTTAGTTTAGATGATAGACAAGGCAAACGAAAAGCCTCAAGTGGTTGCTGTACTTCCGTACTGCGCCACGATGAGGCTTGAGTTTAACGCCGTATAT
>JAZQVF010000098.1:0-3347 GCA_045631675.1 Candidatus Stercoripulliclostridium sp. | reverse complement strand
GAGTGGAAAGCACACCTACGTGTTTGGCTTTGAAGAAAGTTACGGCTCTCTAATAGGCACTCACGCAAGGGATAAGGACGCCGTTATTGCATCAATTACCTTTGCTGAAATGCTTATGTATCTTGAGTCTAAGGGTAGTGGTGTATATAAGAGACTACAAGAGATATTTGAAGAGTTTGGCTATTATTCAGAAAGTAATACTTCTATCACCTACAAAGGTCTTAGTGGTATGAGTGATATGAAAAGGGTAATGGATAATCTTCGCACTAAGACCATAAAAGAAATTGGTGGCGAAAAGGTTTATGCAGTAAGCGATTATCTTAAAGGAAAGACTATTTCTCACGATGGAGTAGAAACTGAAATTACCCTTCCAAAATCTGACGTAGTATATCTTACCTTAGAAGAAGGGCAATTCATTTGTATTCGCCCAAGTGGTACGGAGCCTAAACTTAAAATATACGTACTCGTATTTGATAAGAGCAAAGAAGAGTCAACGATAAAGAGCGCAAACCTTATGAGCGCAGTTAAAAAACTTTTGGAGGAGTAATATGAAAGCATACATAACCGTAATGGGAAAGGATAAAGTAGGCATCATAGCAAACGTTGCAAATACTCTTGCAGAATGCAAAGTTAACATTGAAGAAATCAATCAAACCATTTTGCAAGGGACCTTTACTATGATTATGGCAGTTGATACTAAAGAAAGCGCCCTTGATATTGAAGAAATAGGCGCAAAACTCAGCGAATGTGGAAAGAAACTCGGAGTAGAAATAGCCATTCGCCACGAAGATATATTTAACGCAATGCATCAAATCTAATTATGATAAACAATCACGATATAATTGAAACTGTAAAAATGATAAGCGATCATCACCTTGACGTTCGCACCATCACTATGGGTTTAAGTTTGCTTGATTGCGTAACCCCTTCAAAGGAAGAAACGGCAAAAAGGGTATACGAGAAGATAGTAAGAAATGCAAACAATCTTGTTGCAACGGGTGAAAAGATTGCTAAAACCTACGGTATACCAATCGTGAACAAGCGCGTATCCGTTACTCCCATATCTCTCGTAGGCTCTTCAAGTGGTGGATATCTTGAAATTGCAAGAGCGCTTGATAAGGCCGCTAAGGAAATTGGAATAGATTTCATAGGTGGCTATTCTGCACTTGTCCAAAAGGGCGCAACCAAGGAAGAAAATGCCTTCTTAGACACTATTCCTGAAGCACTTGCAACTACAGAAAAAGTATGCTCCTCCGTAAACGTTGCATCCACCCGCGCAGGTATAAACATGGACGTTGTTGGAAAGGTTGGTAGGCTAATTAAGGAAGCCGCATACCTTACAAAGGATAGAGAAAGCATCGCTTGTGCAAAGTTCGTAGCATTTGCAAATGCAGTAGAAGACAACCCATTTATGGCGGGTGCTTTCCACGGTGTGGGCGAAGCAGACAAGGTAATTAACGTTGGCGTTAGTGGACCTGGTGTTGTTAAAACTGCCCTTGAAAAGATAGGTGATGCCGACCTTGGCACCGTTTGTGAAACAATCAAAAAGACAGCGTTTAAGGTAACGAGAGTTGGTCAATTAGTTGCCCAAAAGGCAAGCGAAATGTTAAACGCCAACTTTGGCATAGTTGACTTATCCCTTGCACCAACCCCCGTTGTAGGAGACTCCGTTGCACACATTTTAGAAGAAATTGGTTTAGAGCAAGTTGGTGCTTGTGGTACTACTGCTTGTCTTGCACTCTTAAACGATGCAGTTAAGAAGGGTGGTATAATGGCATCCTCTCACGTAGGTGGACTCAGTGGCGCGTTCATTCCCGTTTCCGAGGATATCGGAATGATTAACGCAGTAAAGAGTGGTGCGCTTTCACTAAACAAACTTGAAGCAATGACTGCCGTATGCTCAGTTGGTCTTGATATGATCGCTATACCCGGAGATACCACTGCAGAAGTAATTTCTGCACTCATTGCAGATGAAGCGGCAATAGGCGTTGTAAACAACAAGACAACAGCAGTGCGCGTAATTCCCGCTTACGGCAAGAAGGTAGGCGATTACGTTGAATTTGGTGGACTCTTAGGCGAGGCACCAATTATGGATATTTCCACGGTAAGCCCGGCAAGATTCATTAATCGCGGGGGACGTATAGCGGCGCCTCTTCACGCCAACAAAAATTAAAACGCGTTATTTAGGCGAACAACTTTGTCAAAGGCGAATTTACTCAAGGAGCAGTAGGTCTACTACAGCAACCTTTCGTAAATTCGTCTTTTTCGCGTTCTTCATCCTAACTAACGCGTTTTACCGAGAGTTAATTTTAGTACGAGCAACTTCAAACTAAAAATTATCCTTGTGAGTGTAGCGCAAGCGAAATGAAGCCAATTCATTCACATTTACTTTAGATATAGCCATAAAAAGTAACTATCACTAAGTATTGTAAGTGGAAGGAGTTTTTCGTTTTACTCATCAGGTTTGCTACGCAAACTTGCGCATTTCGCATTAAACTAACTAACTAGCGCGTTTTACCTTAAGGTGAATTATAGAATAATTCTATCCTTACTTCTTCACTATTCACTATTGCCTCTTAATTCAAAAAAATTCCCCCCTTTACAACTTCGCGCGTGTGTATTATAATTATTTTATAATGCGTGCGTATGCACGAAATAAATTTGTGGAGAAACTTTATGGACAATCAAGTTAGCGTAGAAACTAAGCCCAAAAGATTCGTAGGTAGTAAAGAAAGTTGGGCACTTGCTCTTGCAGGTCTCGGCCAAGGTATGATGTACTCAACAATGTCAAGTTACATCTCCGACTTCTACATCAATATTATGGGTTTACCACTCCTATTCGTTCTTCTCTTGATGCTCCTTGCTCGTGTATGGGATGCTATTAACGATCCGATGATGGGTATTATCGTTGATAGAACCAAACCCGGCAAGATGGGAAAAATGAAACCCTACATTATTTGGTTTGCTATTCCTATTGCAGTTGCAACCTTCTTAATGTTTTATGCACCCGAGGGCTTTAACGCAACTCAAAATATGATTTACGCAGGTGTAGTATACATCGCTTGGGGTATGTTATATACCGCCGCCGACGTTCCTTTCTGGGCGCTACCAAACGTAATGACTCCTGACCCTGAAGAACGTGGTGGCATCATTTCTTTTGCTAAGACCGTTAACGGCGTAGGTAGTGCAGTTCCTATGGCAATCTTTATGATTCTAAGTTGGATTCCTTATTTTGCAGAAGGTGCATCACTACAAGCAGAAAAGCAAAAGTATATGATTATTGCACTCGTTTGTTCACTAATCGGTACTGCTCTTTATTTACTTGCTTTCTTCTATCCAAAAGAAAG
>JAZQVF010000097.1:0-12982 GCA_045631675.1 Candidatus Stercoripulliclostridium sp. | reverse complement strand
CCCTCCTACTACTTTTGTCCGTAGATCATATTGCTAATGGTCTTAGCTTGGGTTTCATTAACATATGCACCTTGGCGAAGATTTCTCTTACGTTTACGGGTTTTCTTGTTAAGAATGTGGTTCTTGTTTTGCTTATTTCTCTTAAGCAAACCGCTTGCAGTAAATCTGAAGCGCTTCTTTGATGCGCTATGGCTTTTTTGTTTAGGCATATCTATTCTCCTTATGTGGATATATTATTTATTTTTTGTTGGGATGGGCGCAAGCATCATCGTTACATTACGTCCTTCAAGAATTGGTTCCTTTTCTTTGATTGCAACATCTGAAACTATTTCAAAGAATTTGTTCATCATTTCCATTGAAAGTTCTGGGTGTGCGTTTTGGCGACCTCTCATGCGAATGGTAACTTTAACCTTACAGCCTTCTTCAATAAAACCACGAGTGTTCTTTGCTTTGGTCTTAATGTCACCTATATCAATAGTTTGGCTTAATTGTACCTCTTTAAGTTTTAGTACAGTTGCCTTTTTCTTGTCTTGCTTTTCTTTCTTAATTTGGTCAAAACGATATTTGCCATAATCAAGAATTTTGCAAACAGGTGGAACAGCTTGAGGTGAGAAAAGAACTAAATCAAGATTTCTTTCATCAGCCATCTTTTGAGCTTGAGCAATGGATACTACTCCAAGCATTGAGCCGTCCATATCAATCAACCTTACTTCTGGCGCTTTAATCGCAGAGTTAATTAATAATTCCTTAAAAATAAGTGTGTCCTCCTATCCTTCTATATATGCTACGCACGTGTGCGAACATTATATATACATAAAAAAGAAGCGCTTTAAGCACTCCTCACCACAAGCCTATAGCATTGCTAATGCACATCCTATAGATAAAACACCTTGTTTAACCGTTTAACCAATGCTTACGGTGAGAATTACTTCTTCTTTACTGCGTATATTTTATACTATTGTATTCACTATGTCAAACGTTTTGGTGCATTTTTTTAGATTGCACCAAAACGTTTTAATTTGATTTATAGAACTTTATCTTCTACTTCTTTTTTGATCTTTAGAAGGAACTCTTCATAGGTCATAGTGCCAAGATCGCCGTCCTTTCTTGAACGTACTGCAACCACGCCCGCTTCCTTTTCCTTGTCGCCAATAATAAGCATATAAGGAATCTTATCAAGTTGCGCTGCACGTATTTTATAACCAATTTTTTCCGAACGAACGTCGCTTTCTGCCCTAATACCCGCATATCTCAATTGATCACGAATTACATTTGCTTCTTCTTCCGTTCTATCGGTAAGGCTCATAACTCTAACCTGTTCAGGGGCCATCCAAACAGGGAATGCTCCCTTGTATTTTTCAATCAATAGAGCAATCGTTCTTTCATAACAACCTATAGAAGTCCTATGAATAATGTATGGATATACCTTCTCGCCATTTTCATCAACGTATGTCATATCAAAGCGTTCTGATAAGAACATATCAACTTGAATGGTTATTAGCGTATCTTCTTTACCATATACGTTTCTAATTTGGATATCAAGTTTTGGTCCATAGAATGCGGCTTCATCAATACCTACAGAGTACTTAATACCTATGTTATCAAGTATCTTTTGCATTTCTGATTCTGCCTTTTCCCATTTTTCTGGATCATTTATGTATTTCTCAGTATTTTTAGGATCCCACTTGGAGAAACGATAACTAACGTCACCGTCAAGACCAACTGCCTTTAGCATATATATAGCAAGGTCAAGACAACCCTTAAACTCTTGTTCTAATTGTGAAGGGGTGCAAACAAGATGTCCTTCCGAGATAGTGAATTGTCTAACACGAATTAAACCGTGCATTTCGCCACTTGCTTCGTTACGGAAAAGGGTTGAAGTTTCACCATAGCGAATGGGAAGATCTCTATAAGACTTCAAACCATTCTTGTAAATCATATATTGGAAAGGACAAGTCATAGGACGTAAAGCAAATACTTCTTTATCCTTTGCTTCATCGCCAAAGATAAACATACCATCTTGATAATGATCCCAGTGTCCTGAAATCTTATAAAGATCTGATTTTGCCATATATGGAGTCTTAGTGCGTACGTAACCACGTCTTTCTTCTTCATCTTCTACAAATCTATTGAGAATTTGGAAAAGTTTTGCACCCTTAGGCATAAGGAGAGGTAGTCCTTGACCAATGCTTTCTTCGGTCATAAAAATGCCCATTTCTCTACCCAACTTATTATGATCGCGTTGTTTTGCCTCTTCAAGAGCTTGAAGATATTCTTGCAAAGCAGTTTTATTGTTAAACGCAGTACCATAGACACGGGTTAAAACTTTATTGTGTTCATCCCCTCTCCAATATGCACCTGCAATTGAAGTTAACTTATAGGCTTTAATATAGCCGGTTGAAGGCACGTGTGGGCCAGCACAAAGATCCACAAAATCACCTTGCCTATACATTGTAATAACTGCGTCTTCAGGCAAATCCTCAATAAGTTCTACTTTGTAAACTTCACCTTGTTCACGGAAGAAATTAAGAGCATATTCACGGCTAACTTCTTCACGAATAATTGGGATGTTTTCCTTAATTATTTTTTTCATTTCGCCTTCAATTTGTTCAATATTATCCATATTGATGGGTGTAATAAAATCGAAATCGTAGTAGAATCCGTTGTCAATTGCAGGGCCAATCGCTACTTTTACAGTAGGATAAATTCTCTTAACTGCTTGAGCAAGAATATGTGAACAACTATGGCGATAAGCCTTTTTGCCCTCTTCGCTATCAAACGTTAAAAGTTCTACGGTTGCATCTTCATTGATAGGTTCATACATTCCCACAACCTTGCCGTTAACTTTTGCGACTAAGGAAGCGCGGAATAAACCATCAGAAATTGAACGTGCTATATCTGCAGCCGTTGAACCTTGTGGAAACTCTTTTTTGTCGTCTCTTAAAGTAATAATCATTTATTTTCCATCCTTTTACCGATTGTCTATTTTTTCAAAGATTAATTGTTTATTGCGTTATTTATTGCCCTATATAAATTATCGTATGCTATCGTATCATCAACACCACTACCAACTTTTACCATCCTTTCATCCGCCTCTATTGGATTGCCAACAAGATCGTTGAAACATTTAGAGTTAGTTTTGATGTATGTAAAGTTATTAGCGCCTACGTTATAATTATGACTTATTCTATACTTTTGCTCACCATCTTTTAATTCGCCTTCTTTGGCTGAAGATAGTTGAGATGAATTATATACAGTAGAGTTAAACCAAGCCTCATAAGCACTATCTACGGTTTGATTTTCACTAACTTTTATATTTACGATTTCAATAGCATTAGCAAGTTCACCCACGATACCTTGATATGCAGTAAACTTAGTTGAAAGATTATCTATTGTTGATGCACCATACATTCTTCCAACGATACCACCATTATAGATGTAATAGGCATTATTTCTATTACCACTACTCGTGTAGGATATATCACTATTATCTAAAATAGATTTGTTGTCGTAGTATAGAGCGCCACTTGCTACAGCATTTTTAATACTTGAGAAATGCAACATTCCTACTAAGCCACCCGTATAATTGTTTGTATAAGTAGAAAGAGTTACCTTTTGAACACTGCTTATTGCATTTTCTATATTTGTAAAGTTAGCAGCATAACCTACTAAACCACCTACGTTGAATGAACGAGACGTAGATGAACTGAAAACTTCTGCATTAATATTGCTTAACTCGGAAGAAGTTTTATTTAAACTTACTCTATCCAACATTCCTGCAATGCCACCTACTCTTGAACGCTTATATGCAAATCCTTTAACGTTTCCTGAAGTAACGAACCACTTTTCACCATCGTTAATTCTATAAGCCGCACCGAATATACCACCAACGTTTACAAGATTACCAGTTACGGTAACGTTGCCACTATAGGTTAAATTTTTTGCACTACAATAGTTATCGTTTGCACGAAGTGAAGATAAATCAACCGGGCGCATTGCACCAACTATTCCTCCAGCAAAAACATCGTTTAGTGCTGATTTATAGCCATATCTATCGTATGCACTAACGTTAATTGTTGTAGTAGAATTGATATTTGAAATTTGAGTGCCACCCTTAACGTAGCCGATCAAACCACCAACGTATTCTGCCATTTCATAGCGTTCACGTTCCTTAATTTCACTACCATCTTCAGAAATTGTTGTTTTGCAGATGTCACCCATAGTGGTGTAGATACTACCATTAACCGTAACGTTGGTTATGGTACAATCTCCACTTGCAAATCCACAAAGCCCACCAAGATACATAGAACTTGCATTTGATGGCACGGTTATATCTACAGCTAAATTAAGATTTGAAATGCTTGCGTTATGAATTACTCCAAATAATCCATAGAACCTTTCATCAACCAACTTCTCAGTGGTATTTCTCTCTTCTGGCTCATCAATGTTTATCTTATACGTAATGGTATGGCCGTTGCCATTGAAAATACCACGGAATGAATTTTCAACCGTATTGCCAATTGCCGACCAATCGCTCTCTAAAAGGTTTAAGTCGGCATTAAGATTAAACGTGCCTTTGTCATAATCTGCCCCCAGCATATCGGCAACGTTAATTAAATCTTGCGCATTGTTGATTTCATAAGTAAATTCACCCTTATGAGTGTCTTTATCATTACATGCAACCAATGCCATCAATAATACCATCACTAATAACGACGTGATGATAATTTTGTTGATTTTCTTCATATTATGCGTACACCTTGTTTATAAAATTCAAGAAATCTTCGTAAACTTCTTGATTGTTGGTTTCGTTTAAAATTTCGTGTCTTGCACCATCATAAACTTTATATTCAACGTCTAAACCCTTTTGGGAATAGAAATTATATAGTTTTGTTGCAAGTGCTGCCTTGTTAGAAACAGGGTCCTCACTACCAACGGCAATTAGTATAGGTAAATCTTTTGGAATGTCATTAACACTTTCTCCGTACATTGCCATAACGCCCTTGAAGAAACTATGATAATAACCTATTGAGAGAGGATAACCACAATACTCATCCGCCTCGTATTTTGCTACCTGTTCTTTATCTCTTGAAAGCCACGCAAATTGTTGTCCTTGAGATTCAAAAGGCTTATTATATGCACCAAAACTCATCTTATCAATTAAATAACCTGTTTTTTCTGCGCCACATAATGCTTTTTGCATACCTGCAATAAGACAACCTGCTCCTATAAGAGCACCTTTCATATATGCAGTGCCAGATAGAATACATCCCTTGATAGCATCAGAATGTAATTCTAAAAATCTTTGTGATACAAAACTGCCGTAACTATGGCCTAAAAGAACTACTTCTTTACCATAAGTTTCCTTTGCATATTCCACTACGGTAAGAGCATCTTCCACTGTATTATGGAAAGAATCGCCTTCTACAATACCCTTTTCACCATCAGGGTTATACTTGTGTCCGCGATGGTTATCGCCAAGAACGACGTATCCATTTTTGTTTAGGAATTTTGCAAAATCATCATATCTTGCGCTATGCTCAGCCATTCCGTGACTAATAACAACAGCACCAATAACGTTCTCTACGTCGTCCCAAACGCAAACTGTATTGATTTTATTATCTATTGTTTTAAGTTCAACAAGTTTCATACGATAAACCTCCACAAATAAATACTTATTGTATAGTTTACCACTATTTAGAATATAATTCAATAGAATTATAAAAAATAAGGAAAGAAATTTGAATACTATAGCAACAACAGGTGGAGGTACTGCAGGACATATCCTACCTTCAATAGCTCTTTATCCAGAACTAAAAAAACGTTTTGGGCGAATTATACACATTGGTGGAAATGGAATGGAACAATACTTGATTCCTAAACAAGGTGTTGACTTGTTTACAACGCAAACAATCAAATTTGACAGAAAAAACTTAATAAAAAACATTAAAATACCATTTGTTTTATCCGCCGCCACAAAGCAAGCTATTAATATTTTAGTTAAAGAAAACGTAAACGTTGTTTTTGCAAAAGGTGGGTATGCTTCTTTGCCAACCATTCTTGGTGCACACAAATTAAACATTCCTATCGTAATACACGAAAGCGATTTTAATATGGGTTTGGCAAATAGATTCGCTAAAAGATATGCAAGCAAAGTATTAACAAGTTTTCCTGAAACCCAAGGCGGTACTTTCGTAGGTAACCCTATTAGGGAAGACATCTTTAATGGAAATAAAGAAAAAATCATAAGGCTATGCCATATTGATAGAAATAAAAAGACTATTCTCTTTTTTGGTGGCTCAAGTGGATCTGAGGCAATAAACAACGTGGTCTTTAAAATTGCAAGAGATCTCGTGAAAGACTTTAACGTTTTACACATTATCGGTCGTAATGAAAAAAGACGTATGTTTCTTCAAGATTATCACGCATTTCCCTACTGTGACCACATAGAAGATATTTATGCAGCAAGCGACCTTGTAGTAATGCGTGGTGGTGCAAACTCACTGCAAGAAGCAACGTCTTTAGGCAAAAGAATTATATGTATTCCTCTACCTAAAAGTAAGCATTCCCGTGGCGATCAAGTAGATAATGCCACAAGTTACGCAAAACGAGGATTAGTAGAAGTGCTTCATCAAGAAGAACTTTCTTCTGATAAACTTCTAAAAATGATATATGCTACGATTATCAAAAAGGAGTACCCCGTTTTAAAGAGTACCCCAAACAAAGAAATTGTAAATATAATTTGCAGTTTAATTTAAACAATACCTATTATCTCTAAACTTCCTTGGCTTACAAACACAACGGCTACCTCTCCTTCAGTTGATAAACTAATGAAAGCCTTATCCGTTTGTGTATCTAAATTCAATGATTGTAGCGTACCATCGTTTCTTAAGTCTACCAACGTTAACGTGTCTTCTTTTGAATAAAGCACTTTATATCCGTTTGACGTAGAAGTGCAATCGTAAAATTTACTTATCCCTTGGAATGCATTATTTGTTGAAGAAGTAAAGTTCAGACCTTTATCCACCAAGTACAATCTTTCCGTGGTTGAATGGAGCAGTAGAAATATACTTTCACTATTCATGAATACTTCAACGCTATCCCCCATTCCTACCCCTACTCTTTCCGACTCCTGAATAGAGAAATTGGTACTATATTTTGCAATCTCAACACCCGATGACGATAACTCTACAGCAATGTATTTTTGCTCGCCGTTCTCTACTATCGGCTCTATTTCCACAAGTGTCTTTGATGGGATAGTTACTGATGACAACAACTTTAGTGAACTGCTTAGTTTGATTGTGGAATAGGAATTAATTCCACTTAGAAACAGAGTGTAGTAATTAGAAAAGTCATATACGGCTTTCAACTCACCTGCTTGTAAGGTATTAGAAGAGAGTACGACGTTGTTTTTGATTTTATAAACGGTGTTTTCCGTTGATTTACCAAATAGCAAAAATCCTTCATTCAAAGAAAATAGCTCTACTTGTGAAAACAAGGATAACTCTAAGATGTCCACTTGAGAAAAGTCGTATGATATAGTGTAAATAAACGTTCTATTTTCCCCTTTTGTTGCCACAACTAACCCATCTAAAGTAATCTTTGATGAGAGATATTCCGTTTCTTTAGGCGCCTGCAAAGAGGTTGCGGAAATCACGTTGCCTTGCGAGTCTATTTTCATAATAGTTTGAGAGCGTTTTGCGACCTTGAAAGCTCCGTTATCCGTGGAATGGGTAAAAATAACGTAAGTACCACTTACCGTGTCGTGTACTGCGTTTAAGGAAGGGCTTTGGAGTGAAATAGATTGGGTAAACCGGTTGCTACCACCCGTAGTGGAAGGGATTGGAAAATCGTTCTCTAGTTCAGGGGCATTTAGAGAGTTATCACCAGATGGTATGGATTCGTTAGCGTTACCATCATTAGCGTCGTTTTCTGCGTTTGGAGGGGCAACGGCGCCTTGTGAATTAGGGTTCTTACTGAATACGTCAAGCAAAGAGCCCGAGCCTGCCACTACCATTAATACGGCAACGACTGAAAGAAGTACTACTGCTAAAATTTTGGGACCATTCTTTTTCATATCACCATTTTAGCGCATTTAAATTTTTTTCAAATATATATAACAAAACAAGACAAAAAATGCCTTGTTTACGATTTTCAAATGGTGCTTTTGGGTTTAATTAAAGGAAATTTTGTAAAATTCATGCGCTAATGCATAGGCAGTGAGTTCTAAGCGATGAAGAGTTAGGTCTACACGCGTGGAAAGTTCCCTGGCTTTTGCCATAAGTCGCACGGATAAACGAGTGGGAGTCCTACCGCTTTGCTCGGTACCTAACCAGTCGCCTGCGCCACGTAGTTCACAGTCCTTTTCTGCTATGGCAAGACCGTCTCTCTCTTGCACTAAGGTTTCAAGGCGAATGATGTCGTCTCCACTCTTTTGTGTGTATAGGAAACAATAGGCTTGGTGGCCGTCTCTACCAATTCTACCTCGGAGTTGGTGGAGGGTTGCTAAACCAAACCTATCTGCATCAAAAATTATCATTAAAGAGGCATTGGGAACGTCAATTCCAACTTCTATAACGGTAGTAGACACAAGGATTTGTAGTCTTCCTTCTGCAAAGTCAGTTAGCGTTTTTTGTTTATCAGTTGCTTTTTGTTTACCGTGTAGCAAGCCGACAGAGACTTCTTCACCGTAAGCCTTTAGTATATCTTTATAGAGTTTATCAGCAGACGAGCCGTCTATTCCTTCTACGTCAAATATCTTAGGTGCGACTACGTATGCCTGTCTTCCTTCTTCCTTGCATATCCTTACGACGTAGTCAAGCATATCCTTGCGCTTTTTAGGTGATACTACTGCCGTTTTAACGTTGTAAGTTTCATAACGGCGGTCTATGTTAAGAATGTTGATATCACCGAATACCGTTAACCTTAGAGAGCGTGGTATAGGGGTTGCGGATAAAGTTAGAGTGTCTACTGCCCTACCTTTGTCCATCAAAGAAGTGCGTTGTGCCACACCAAAACGATGTTGCTCATCTATACAAACGAAACTTAGGTCTCTAAATTTAACGCTACCCGTAATAATTGCGTGAGTACCTATAACGATATCAACTAAGCCAAGGTATATTCTTTGTTGAGCCTTTTCCTTTTCCCTTGCACTCATACTGCCCGTAAGCAGTTCAACACGGATTCCAAATGGAGAAAGTATCTTCTTGAAGTTGTTGTAATGCTGTACTGCAAGTATTTCCGTTGGCGTCATAACTGCAGATTGATGCCCCGATGCTACGGCATAAGCACAAGCAAGGAGGGCTACGATAGTCTTACCACTACCTACGTCGCCTACAAGCATTGCGTTTAGTGGCTTATTGCTGTGTATATCACTTATAATTGAAGATACGGCACTATTTTGAGTGGGAGTAAGGGAATAAGGTAATGAAGAAATTATTCTTTCTAAAAGTGTAGAATTGTCTTTATAGAAAATTGTTCTTTCCGTCTCGTGACGTATTAGTTTGTATGCACAGATTTCCTTAACAAGACTTTCAAGTTCTATGCGATCTGCACCTGCATTTGCTTGCTCTATGGTTTGGGGTGCATGCGCATAAGAAATTGCAGTGCTTAAACTTAAGAGGTCGTCAGATTCCGGGATAAGGGAGAAAAAGTTAATTCCCTTTGAAAGCACGTCTTGTACCATTTGAGCAAAGGTTGCTTGTGGAATTAGCCCACGCAACGGATAAATTGCTTTAATGCCACGATGAACGTTTTCGCCTAAAACAACAGATTCGTAACTTGCATTTATAAGTTCACAAACGTTGCCTTCCTTTTTAAGTTTTCCGTAACAACGAACCAAAGCACCTTCTTTAACAACTTTTGCAACGTAATTAGCGTTGTACCATACGAGTTTAACTTGACGTGGATAGCCTTCAACGGTACCTGAGGCACGGAAAAGTTGTAGCCTTCCTTTTTTTATTGGACGAGATGCAGAGGTGATTTTAAGCACTAAAACGACAAAGTCCCCGTTGTCGGCTTCCGTAAGGTCGGAAACGGCATCGAGGTCTATGTAACGAGAAGGCAAAAATCTCAAAATATCCTTTTGAGAATAGATGCCGAGATAATTAAGTTTTTCTAAGGTTACGGGACCTACGCCTTTAACCTTGAGAAGTTCTTTACCTTCCATTATTCAACGGAAACGTAATAGAAATAGTGATGTTGGCCACCTTCACAAACGATGATGTCGTGGAAGGGATAGTCTTCTGAAAGTTGTTCTTCCAAATCACGAGCAACGTTTTCAGTAAGGCCTGCACCATAGTAGAGAGTAATAGCGGAAGTGTCGTCGTCTGCCATCTTTTCAATTACGGTCTTAGCAACTTCGTTTACGTCTTGACCTGAGGCTACGATGGTCTTTTCATATAGACCGATGATATCTCCGTTGTGAAGTTCAATGCCGTCCATTTCAGTGTCGCGTACGGCGTGGGTAATTTGACCTGAACGAACTTCCTTTATTGCACTTTCCATATTAGCAACGTTGGTTTCAACGTCTGCGCTTGGATCAAAATGCATAGCAGCAGAAATGCCTTGTGGAATATTTTTTGTAGCTATAACTACCAAATTAGCCTTAGTTAGTTCTTTTGCTTGCTCGGCGGCAAGAACTATGTTTCCATTGTTGGGTAAAATGTAAACGGTTTCTGCATTTACGCCGTCAACGAGTTTTACGATGTCGTCAACGGATGGGTTCATAGTTTGACCGCCTTCTAAGATGGCGTCTGCGCGGAGTTCTTTAAAGAGGGTTGCAATACCTTCACCCGTGCAAATGGAAACAAGACCTACGGGCTTAGGTGGAACGTTCATTGCTTCTGCTTTAGCGCGCTTGAGTTCACGGTTTTGCTCAAGCATATTTTCAATTTTGAGTTGACCGAGTTCACCAAGTTGTAGGGCATAACCTAAGGCCTTATCGGGGTTATTAGTGTGTACGTGAACTTTAACGAAATCAAGGTCGCCTACTACTATTAGAGAGTCACCGATTTTGTGAAGTTTATCACGAAGTTTATCAATATCACTTAAAGTGGTTTTGCCAAATAGGTTTATGATGAAGAATTCGGTGCAGTAAGCGTACTTAATGTCGTCAAGGTTTTCATACTCGTGAGAAACGTTTTCAGGAGAGACGTTGGTAGCAGTATCCGTTTCGGGAATAACTTCAGCAACCATTTCTTTTCCTGCAAGGACGTTGTACATACCGTAGAGAATGCAAAGGAGCCCCCTACCACCTGCATCTACTACGCCTGCTTTTTTGAGTACGGGTAGCATTTCGGGTGTTTTGGAAAGAACCTTTTCACCTTCAGCAAGGATTGCCTCAAAGAAATTCAAAAAGCTTTGCTTTTTGTTTGCAATCTTAAGAGCATAATCGCTAACGAGACGTATTACGGTAAGAATGGTACCTTCCTTTGGGGAAGTTACTACGTCGTAAGCAATATGAGAACCATTTTTAAGTGCGCGAGCAAAAACTTTAGTCGTTAATTCTTTGTTTTCTTTTAAAACTGCACTAAAACCTTTGAAAATTTGGCTTAAAATAACGCCACTGTTGCCACGGGCGCCCATAAGAGCACCTTTAGCAAAGGCTTGGCTTATTGCACCAAAGGTATCTTCCTTGCAGTCATCCATAACTTTAACGGATGAAACCATAGTAAGATTCATATTGGTGCCCGTATCGCCATCTGGTACGGGGAATACGTTGAGACTATCTACGTAGGCTTTGTTGATTTCCAAATTCAACGCGCCACCTTTTAGCATCTCACGAAATTGTGTAGTTGTAAGAACTTTCATTTATATCCTTAGAGTACTAAGACTCGCCAATTTTATAATTTTATTCCTACAACGTGGATATTTACGCTCTTTACTCTCATACCGGTTATATGTTCAACCTTGTATTCGATGCTTGATTTTAAATTATCTATAACGGTTTGTTGGTTAATACCGTCTTTTAATATAACGTAAAGGTCAACGAAGATGCGATTGTCCATAGTAACAATCTTAACGCCCTTGCCAAGAGGAACACGATTGAAAAGCATCATTATGCTATCTGAAAGTCGTCTTGAAACAAGCTCCACAACACCGTAGCAATCAAGTGCTACACGAGATACGACGACTGCCACTGCAGTATCTGAAATATTTATATTTCCGTATCTGTTAAAGGTTGAGAGTGCCATATTTCTCCGTCCACATTGTAGTATACATACTTATTGATATTACTATAATAAAGCAATATTAAAAATTTTGCAAGTAAATTAAGAAAATACATAAAAACTGTTGCATAATAAAATTAAATTTTATATAATACATAAGGTCCGAAAAATACGTAGGAGGTACACACAATGTCAAAAGTATGTGCAATTTGTGGAAAAGGTCAAATGAGTGGCAACAAGGTTAGCCACAGTAATATCAAAACCAGAAGAAGTTGGGGCGCTAACGTACACAAAGTTGACGTTAACATCGATGGTAAGGTACAAAACGTATACGTTTGCTCTCGTTGCCAACGCAACCTCAAGAAAGCTGAAAACAACTAATTAAAGTTTTTTTAAAGTCTTAAAGGTTTTGAAAAGCACTTGGAAACAAGTGCTTTTTGTCGTATAAAACACAATACTTTCCCCTGCTATCACTATCATTACGATAAAACTCTATCACTTTAGCAAAAAATGCGGTGACTGTTAACCTGGAAATATTTTAAAAAATATTTTGTTAGTTATAACAAGACAAAAAAATAACTTGTGGAAATGTTAAATTGTCAATTATACATAAAAAATAGCAGAGGGCTACTCTGCTATTTTTAATCATGCTTTGCTTGTCCTATTTTTTCTTCATATTATATTCTTGCAATTTTTCTTCTAATAAATCCGAGTTCGGTATCATATAAGAAATTGAAAACAAATAAAGCTTACGTCCTTTTTTATAGTATCTCCAACAAGCTCGCATTGGCTTAGAATAGAATTCATCGTAC
>JAZQVF010000096.1:0-3114 GCA_045631675.1 Candidatus Stercoripulliclostridium sp. | reverse complement strand
CCTGCGTGGAAAACTGCACCACCTACAAGGTTGGTTGATGGAATAAGTCCTTCTATAACTCTTCTTTTGTGGCCACTATCTCTTGCAGTAACGAGAATGCCGTCAAGGTACAAAACGTCACCGATTTTAAGGTCTAAAATATCTTCCGTTTTAATAGGGGTAGTTAGCACTTTTTTCATAGCGTTACCCCCTTGTGAGTAAGTACGTTAAAGTTAAGATTTTCGTCAATAGCGAGCGTCATTCTACGGTGCGCCCAACAACCGAAAGCAACTGCGATACCAAAGGAAGAAGGGTGTCGCGCCATATTTTCAACGTGGAGTGCCATAACGCTTTCTTTGCCACCGAGACCTTGTGGTCCAATGCCTACTGCGTTTAGTTTTTCAAACAACTCTTTTTCCACTTTGGCTACTACTTCATTTGGGTTATGGGAACCTAAAGTGCGCAAAGTTGCTTTTTTAGCAAGGCGAGCAGAACTTGCAACGCAAGGGCCGATGCCTACGCCTACTACAAGGGGTGGGCAAGCGTTTATGCCGAAGTTCACCATTGTGTCCAAAACGAATTTAGTTATGGTTTCATAGCCGAGTGAAGGCATAGTAACGATTGCTCTGCCGGGTAGAGAAGAGCCACCCCCTGCAAGGTAGATTACCATTTCTAAGGTGTTTGAATTAGGCACGATTTCCCACTCAATATAGGGTATTTTAGTGCCGAGATTGTTGCCCGTATTTTTCTCAACGAAGGTTTCAACGGCGTTGTGTCTAAGGGGGGAATTTATGGTTGCCCTTTCCGTTGCCTTTACAAGCAATTCTTCAAGTTTGTCTATAAGTGGAAAGTGAGTGCCTACTTTAAGGTAAAAGTTAACTACGCCCGTATCTTGACAAATGGGGCGATTTAATTCAACTGCTTTTTCTAAATTTTCAAAGTAGCAATCGTAAAAGGCCTTAGCAGAAGGGGAGGTTTCATTATCTCTCATTTCGCTTAGGCGTGCTAAAACGTCATCGGGGAGTATTTTTGCAGTAACGTCAATTGCTTTTTCCACCCCTAAAATGAATGCTTTTTCTTGTTGAGTGTAATTTTCCATAGAAGAATTATATCACGAGTTATAAGTTATATCAACATTGATATAAAACTTTTTTAAAATCGTTTGACTTAGCAAGGGCAAAGGTCTATAATTCGCTTGAATTAAGGAGGTATATTATGCACTTATTAGTTGTTAACCTTAAAAATGAAAGTGAGTTTAAGCACGTATTACACGAGATAAATGCAGTAGGTTTGAACGGTATCGTTTTGCCAAGCGTATCCGTACACAACGCAATGCACGAAGATAGCGTAGAAGCCGTTCCCGTGTTTGGTTTTTTAACAAAGATTTCAAGACGTCATTTTGATAGTGGACATACCCTTATGATGCTTGTTGAACCCGATAAGATGGAAACGGTAAAACAAACTGTTAGGGATATAGTAAAGGACCTTACCCACAAGGGCGTAATGTTCAGCATTCCCGTTGATTATTACGAAGGTCTATAACGAAAAACAAAAGTTGAGAATATAAGGAATTAGGAAGATAATTATGAATGCTATTTTAGGCGTAGCGCTTGCTATGGTTTTCGGCTTGATACTCAACAGAGTAATGAAGTTGTTCAACCTACCAAACGTTACAGGATATCTTATTGCAGGTGTAATAGTAGGACCACATTGTATTAACCTACTCAATGCTGAAAACCTTGCAGACGTTAACTTTATTTCAACCATAGCACTTGGTTTTATTGCCTTCTCCATTGGTGGCGAGTTCAAAATTGAGGCCATCAAGAGATTAGGCGGAAAGGTGCTTTCTATAACCTTTATGCAAGCCTTTGCAGCAGTTGCATTCGTTATGGCAAGTATGTTTGTAGTTAGGGCAATCAACCCCGACCTTATCAGCATACCTGCAATACTCGTACTAAGTGCAATTGCAACTGCAACGGCTCCTGCTGCAACCCTTATGGTAGTAAGGCAATATAAGGCAAGGGGACCGGTTACGGAAACTTTGCTCCCCGTAGTTGCGTTTGACGATGCAATAGGCCTTATAGTATTTGCAATTTGTTTTGGTATTGCAAAGGTGCTTGCAGGTGGTGGAGAGGCTTCTGCTAAGACCTTAGCGCTACTACCTTTACTTGAAATCGTGTTAAGTTTAGGTATAGGTTGCGTGCTTGGTTTAATTCTTGCATTCGTATGCAAACTTTTCAAGTCAAGGGCAAATAGGCTTTGTGCAATGATAGCAACCGTACTTGTGGCAGTAGGCCTTTGTCAAATTGAAATTTTTGGCGTACATATGAGTTCCCTACTTATATGTATGATGGTAGGTGCAGCATTCACGAACGCTCGTAAAGATGCAGTTGTTATTCTTGACGGACAAGAAAGATGGACACCCCCACTCTTTATGCTTTTCTTTGTAATTTCAGGTGCTACCTTAGACTTAACTATAATTCCACATATCGGTGTTATAGGTATCGTATACATTGTGTTTAGGTCACTTGGAAAGTATCTTGGTGCGTTTGCAGGTGGTCTTGTAACTAAGGCTGACAGCAACGTAACCAAGTACCTTGGTATCACTCTTTTACCCCAAGCAGGCGTTGCGATAGGTATGGCGCAAACGGTAGGTGCCGAGCCCATGCTTGCATCCGTTAGTCAGTCTATAGTAACGGTTGTTTTGTGTGCAACGCTCGTATATGAAATAGTGGGTCCACTACTTACCAAGATATGCTTAAAGAGAGCGGGAGAAATTACCGAAAAGGGCAGTTTACCGATAGTGGATATCGTAAAGGATCTAAAAGTTAAGTTTTCAAAGAAGGAAACGCAAGAGTAAAAGTAGTAAGGGCAACCTAATGGTTGTCCTTAATTTTACTTTTTTTATGCACAAGGTTATATTGACAAAAAAGTATTTTTCCTATAATATGTTTATACTATAATTTATACTTTAATGGGCGAATTTGCTTAAAGTGGAGGTAATATGGCATTAAGAAGAAGAGGAAGAGGTACCAAGGCTATTGCTATTATAAGCAGTATACTTTGCGTGATTTTGTTTGCACTTTGTGCTGTTGTAGCAATTGACGTAATTGCATACAAAGAAAACGTAAGAAT
>JAZQVF010000095.1:0-11285 GCA_045631675.1 Candidatus Stercoripulliclostridium sp. | reverse complement strand
GTTCAAAATAGAGATATCCAACGAGGAATGATGCCATAACGAGTGCCGTTTGCATTAAGCCTTGAACGATAATGTCAACACCGGTCTTGCCTGCAAATAAACTTGAACCCGTCTTTCTCGGTGGGTAATCCATAACGTTTGCCTCTGCTCTTTCCGTTCCAAGAGCAAGTGCAGGTAAACTATCGGTTACCATATTAACCCAAAGTATCATAACGGGGGTTAGGAATACTACGGGTTCGCCTACTATTGAACTTATTACGATTGCGCTCAAGAATAGACAAAGAACTTCTGCAATGTTTGCAGAAAGTAGATATTGAACCGCCTTCTTAATGTTAGCGTATACCTTTCTACCTTCTTCAACTGCAGAAACGATGGTTGCAAAGTTGTCGTCTGCAAGTACCATATCGCTTGCGCCCTTACTTACGTCGGTACCCGTGATACCCATACCGATACCGATGTCTGCCTTCTTGATAGATGGAGCATCGTTAACGCCGTCGCCGGTCATTGCTACAACCTTATCAAGTGAACGATAGGTGGTTACGATTCTAACCTTGTTTTCAGGTGATACGCGAGCATATACGCGATACTTGTGAATGTTTTGAAGATATTCTTCATCACTCATCTTGTCAAGTTCTGCGCCCGTTAAAACTTCTTGGTCAGGACTATCAATAATGCCTACTTCCTTAGCAATAGCCTCAGCAGTCTTTGCATGGTCGCCGGTAATCATTATTGCGCGAATACCTGCTCTCTTACATACTCTAACTGCTTCCTTAACTTCGTCACGAGCAGGGTCAATCATACCGGTTAAGCCAACGAAAGTAAGTTCTTCTTCAAACTTTTCTCTATCTTCTTCGTTGTTCTTAATAGCATAAGCGAGTACGCGAAGAGCCTTTTCAGCCATATCGCCGTTTGCCTTTAAGATATTTTCCTTATCTTCATCGGTAATAGCACGAACTTGTCCGTCTACTAAAATGGAAGTACATCTATCAAGAAGAATGTCGGGAGCGCCCTTTACGTGAATGATTTTTTCTCCTTCAACGTCGTTTACGGTGCTCATAAGTTTACGCTTGCTATCAAAGGGGATTTCATCAACGCGAAGGTATTTTGCGCTAAGGTCTCCAAGTTCCTTCTTTTGTGCGTAAGCAACGAGTGCAGTTTCGGTAGGATCACCGATAAGTTTGCCTTCGCTTTCTTGAGTATCGTTACAAAGGGTCATAACGCGAATAAGGGTAACTTCGTCGCCACTTACTTCTTCACTATCACTCTTAACGCCGTTTGAAGTGGTATATATTTCCTTAACGGTCATTTGGTTAAGGGTGATGGTACCCGTCTTATCTGAACAAATGATTTCACAACAACCGAGAGTTTCTACTGCAGGAAGATTTTTAACGATTGCGTTTCTTTCACTCATTCTTTGAACGCCTATTGCAAGAACGATGGTTACTACTGCAGGAAGTCCTTCCGGAATTGCTGCAACTGCGATTGCAACTGCCGTCATAAAGCCGTCAATGATAGTGCCGAAAATGTCGTCGGTGCCGGCAGTAATACCAATGATAACGGAGGCAACGAAGATAACTGCCGCTATTGCAAGAACAGCAATTGAGAGGAACTTAGCGGTTTTTGCAAGTTGCTTTTGAAGGGGAGTAACGGTACTCGTTTCTTCTGAAAGCATTTTTGCAATCTTACCAACTTCAGTGTTCATACCGGTTGCGGTAACTACGCCTTCGCCCCTACCAAAACTTACGGTACCACTACTAAAAGCCATACAAGCACGGTCGCCAAGTGGTGCTTCTTCGTTTTCAAGTGCGTTGGTGTGCTTGTTTACAGGTACTGATTCGCCCGTTAACGCGGCTTCTTCAATTTGAAGAGAGGAGCATTGAATAAGACGCATATCTGCAGGAACCATATCGCCTGCTTCCAAAACTACTACGTCGCCTACTACGAGTTCTTCAGAGGCAATCTTTTCAAGGTTGCCGTCACGAATTACCTTTGCAAAAGGCTTATTCATATTCTTGAGCGCTTCAAGAGATTTTTCTGCCTTACCTTCTTGAACTAAGCCGATGATAGCGTTGACTACTACTATCAAAAGAATAAGTCCTGAGTCAATAAGTTCACTGTACTCTTCTTGCACGATGGATAGTACGCCTGAAATAAGCGCTGCAACCAAAAGAACTATAATCATAAGGTCTTTGAATTGATCAAAGAATCTCAAAATCATAGGACGTTTTTTGGCTTCATCAAGAGCGTTTTTACCGTTCTTTTCAAGGCGTGCCTTCGCTTCAGCAGTGGTCAAGCCCTTTTCAGTAGACTGCACCTCGGCCAAAACTTCTTCTACTTCACTTGTGTAGAATTGTTTCATTGTTACCTCTCTTTATGTGGATTTTTGATTATTTTCCGTATTTTTCTTTAAGTCTGCGTTTGTTTTTTGCTACGTTTTTAACGTTCCTAAGTTGCGTTTTATCCCAAGCATTTCTAAAGAACTTAAATAACGAAGTTATTTTCTTTAATGGTTTAGGATCTACTTCGTTTATTGTAGCACACCTTATACCTAAATTGTCAATTATCTTATAATTATATTTTACGCGCGCAAGGAAATCGTTATAATCTTCGTGGTAAGGACTCCAACCCCTTTCGGCAACTGCCAAAATTCTTGGGAAGGTTTGATAGTCTATTTCCTTGTCTCCCTTTACGTATTCAGCCCATAAAGGTGCTTCCACACCCAAAATATTTTCCGTTTTCTCTACCCCTTCTATTTCGGGGTTAAGGCTAAATGCCTTTTTAAGAGAAGTCATTCCGTATGGATAGTCAAGATAGTAACTGAAGAATGGACTAATTATTCCCTTTTTTCCACGATTTATTTCTCTTATTGCCGCTTCTTTATTAACTTGAGCACCTTGCCAATAATGAACGATTATGCTTTCGTGTACGTTTTCGCCCACCATTCCATCGTTCCAATTTACCACCGTTTTGCCGTTTTCTAAGCAAAATTCGGCAAGTTTAGCCATAAAGTGCGCTTGCAATTCATCTTCGTTTTTAAGTCCGTTTTCCTCCATTTCCCTTTGGCAATCAGGACAATCAAGCCAATGTAGTCTAAGGGCTTCATCGCCACCTAAATGCACGAGTTCAAATGGGAATATTTCAAACATTTCTCTCAAAACATCCTTACAAAACTCCACGCTACTTTCCTTGCCTGCACAAAGCACTTCGGGGTGTATGCCAAAACTATCTTTAACTTCAATTTTACTATTAAAGCAGTCAAGATATGGATAAACGCTAATTGCAGCGGCAGTATGTCCCGGTACGTCAAATTCGGGTAGCACTTCCATATGATACTGCTTGCAGTATTCCACTATTTCCTTCATCTCGTCCTTAGTGTAATAACCGTGAATTGGTATGCCGTCTCCACGCGTGCCATCTCTATAAGATGCCATTTCCGTTAAGAGTGGATATTTATCCACTTGTATTCTCCAACCTTGGTCGTCCGTCAAGTGCCAATGGAAAACGTTAATCTTAAACCTTGCAACGGCGTCAATTATTCTCTTTATGCTATCAACCGAGTGGTAGTGCCTTGCACAGTCTAACATATATCCACGGTAGGAATATCTTGGATAATCCAAAACTTCTGCGTTGGGAAGTGGTCCTAACTCCATAAGGTTTTTAAGAGTTAGTTTTCCATAGTAAAAGCCCTTTTCATCAGAGGCTTTAAGAAGTATTCCGTTGTCGCCGATGCTTAGAAAGTATCCTTCCTTTGGAATGCTATCGTCGCGTATCTCGCGCACGCACTCAAGGGTATAGTCGTACTTCTTTTCAGACAATATTTTTTCTTCAACTGGTTTTGGTATAATAGGTAGCATATTAACCTCCAAAGGTATAAGTGGTTGCAGGTACGACAAAATCCGTCGTACCGTTGGAAATTGATGCGTTTTGTATATTTATGGTTCCCGTTCCGTTTGGTTTGGTTGCTTTAAACGTGAGTATGGTTTCATTGTCTTCAACCGTTTCATATCCGTTTAAGGAATAAACTACCACGACTGCAGAAGTAACGGAGAGCGAGTAGGTTTGCATTCCGTATTTTTCGGTGTTTTGGAGTGCAAAGTCGCTTATGGTCATACCACCCGTAGTGGAAAGGGTAAATCTCATTGCGTAAACGCCGTCTACTACCGTGCTTGCTTTGTGTGCTTTAACGCTTAGGTCGTAGCCCTTTGCTTGCTCGCTTTCAACGTGCGCAAGATGGTATCTAAAGGAAGTGTCAATTGAAATTGAGTTGGTTACCGTGTAGGAAAAGTTTACCTTTGCCCCCTTATAAGTTACCGTCAATACACCTGAGGTCGTAGTCTTAGAAGTGTCAAAACCACTTACCATATCCATAGTTATCGCTACGTTTGCAGTTGAGCCGTCAACGTAGGTTACGAGTATCTTTGCGTTTTCCAACTTAAGACTTTCATCTAAAAGATAACTTTCCTTAAAGGAGCCTTGTATTATTTGAATGGAAGAAACGGCTTTCCCATCCTTTCCCCCTTGACAAGCAGTGAGTATGAAAAGGCTAAGGCAAAGCACTAAAAGCATTAAGGTTATAACTTTTAAAATATTCTTATGCATTTTCTTCCTCCTTTCCTTTAAATCTTACAGGTGCTACGAATTCAGATGCGACGTCGCTCGTAGGCACGTTTTTAGGCGCGCCACCACCCGTCTTGCGAGCATATCCTACAAGGTCGGTAAGGTTTGCCTTGCCGTCTCCGTTATAGTCCATAACTGCGCTTGATGCAGTGCCGTCTGCAAGCATACCGGCCATTCCCGAAAGGTCAAGGGAGTTTACCTGTCCGTCTCCGTTCGTGTCGCCGTTTAGGTATACGGTAAATAGGAATACTTCCACTCCGTCTTTGTTTACGAATATTAGTTTATCCCCCGTTGCTACCTTTTTGTCTCCCGACGACAGGACGTCAATATCTCCGTTTTTAACGCTACGATACTTAGCATATAAATAAGGGCTAACCTTAACTGCGTTTAGTATTGCGTTAATCGTAGTACTTTCTTTAACGGCAATTTGTTTCTTTTGTATGCTTACTTCCACGTTTTCCGTGTTCTTTTCTTGGCAAGCCAAACTTTGCTTACTTACCATCACGTTGAAGAATGCGCTCTTTCCACCACTTTCTATGGTTACCTTTTGAGTGCCTGCGATAAGAGTGGTATAGGTAACGTTAAGTTTTTTGATATCGTCTCCTAAATAGTTGACCTTTCCTGCTGCAGAATAGGTAACGATTACCTTTGCCCCCGTCCAGTTGATTACGTCGCCGTATCCGTATGAAACGAGATTTGGTATACTTCCTATTGCAAGGTCGGCTACGGTATCGCTAACGTTGACTTCTAAAGAAGTGGTATAGGTAACGCCACTATAAACGAAGTATATAGTTACGTTTTGTTTTCCTATTACCTTGTCGTTATAATTTGTGGAATAGGTACTCTTATCGTTTATGGTAGTAACGGTACCGTCTGCGTAACTTGCGCGAAGCACTACGCTTAAACTTTCCCCATACTTATATTCCGTCTTAGAGTTACCAAGCACTACTTCAAGTTTGGTTACGTAGTTAGGGATAATGCAACTACCACGCCATACTTGTTTGGGATTAGTTACCCCTTCCCCTTGATAGAAAATGCTAATAACTTGATACTCCCCTATCTTATCGTTTGACGAGTTAAGTTCGGGCGTGTAGTAGAAGTTTACCGTATCGTATGGGATAACCTTAGTTGCACCACTTATCATAGTAACGGTATAAGTTGAAGTGGGATCAAACTTGTCGCCCATAGCGTAAACGGTGTTAGGTTGGTCTTTTATGGTAATATTGTAGAACTGATCTATTATTATAACCTTAAATTCAGTGGTTATTTCTTCGTTTGCAAGATAGGTTACGACAACCTTTTGCTCCCCTACCTTTTGGTTGGTGTATGCAGAAAGAGCATAACTTCCTTCTTCAAGAAGTTTTCTACCAGCCCTTGCATATATTCCGTATACTTCAAACGATATTTCACCATTCCATATTATTTCAATATCTTCCACCCTTTCAAGTGCTACTACGTAATCGGATATGGTAATTGGAAGTTCCAACCAGTTGTCAAGATAGCGTACCTTTAAGATTTGCTCTCCGATATATTCGCTATCGTACACTAATTCCATAGGCTCAACGACACTATGCGTGCCGTCTTCAAGCACTATTTCAAGCATAACGTCTTGCGCGTTGCCGTTTATGATTTCGCCGTATAAGTAGTTGGTCTTTGCACCCGTAACGATACTTAGCGACTTCGTCTTTGCAAGACCGTACGAAGCAATGGATAAACTCCATACTTCAACGTTTGCTACGCTTATATCGTTGCCGTTTAGGTTTTGTCGGCTTACGAATATCTTAATAAGACTATCTTGCGCGCCTACTATAGTGTTGTCAAAAGGCTTTTCTTCTTGCGCTAAGGTGTATACTTGATAATAAATTCCCTTCGTGCTATCGTCGGTAATTACGACGTCTAAGGTGTTCTTTTGAACGAGTGATAGTCCAACGTAGAGTTTTCCACCTATTTCATAGTAGTAATAAAGGGTGTCTTCATCTCTACCGTCTGCCCTATATTCCCCTGCTATATCTACGTTAACGGTTGCAGTCGTAGTCTTCCTTTCTTGCGTTTCAGGGTCAACGTAACTTACCGTTACGACGTGTGGTCCTACTCTTAAACTATAAAGGGAATAAAGTGGAGATTTTTCATCAGTTATAGGCGTATGTGCATCCTTAACTTCAAACTCGGCAAGTTCCATTTGGCGTACGGCACCACTCATCATATTTACGTCAACAAACTCGGAAAAGTCTAAACCTTGTGAGTAAAGATAGGTGGTCTTGACGGGTTGGAAGGATATGCTTTGTGCATAGTCTACAACGCTTATTTCTTCTTCAATGGTAAACTCCGTACCCCATACTGAGTCGTTATGTACGTATGTAACGATTTGGACGCCTACCTTGGTCTTATCATATCCGTAAAACCTTTCCGCTACGAATGCGTTGGGACCTTCTACTGCGCCTGAGGCATAGTATACTTTGTATCCACCGCTTACTGCATCAAGGTCATAGTTGTAAAGATACTTCTTAGTGGGATTGGCTACCTTTTCTATGCCCGTTACGTAGTCTTTAACCGATACTTCAAAAGTGGTGGAAACACCCATATAAGTTACGGTTATCGTTTGTTTAATGGAATTCTTGTCGTACTTGTCGTAACCTGAAATCATATCGGGGGTGAGTGCCGAGTTTTCCACGTTACTACCAACTTGTACCTTTAAAATATATCTTGAAAGGTCAAGGTCTTCTCCGTAACGATAAAGGGTGGAATTGCCGTTTAAATCAACGGAAATAGCACTTACGTTGCCAACTATGGTAACCACTACTTTCGTCTCAAACGCACCTACTTTTGCAGTTATGGTCGCCTTTTCACCAATTTCACCAAGTGCTTCAATTTCACCGTCTACGCTTACGCTAACGATTTGGTCGTTTGAAGAAGTAAAGGTGGGGAAGTAAAGAGATTCGTTTACTCCGTCCGGTAAATAATTTAGGGTAAGGCGCGCCCTTTCTCCCTTTAAGATACTCTTGGCGCTTTCACTAAATTTAATACCTTCAAGTGCCTTTTCTTCGTATACTACGATGGTAAAGGTAGTGCTTATTCCCGTGCCGTTATCTTGTACCGTTGCAACGGTTTCACCTACGGCTACACCATAAATGGTCGCATTTTGGTAGTCGGTTGCATTTATGGTTGCAACGGCTATATCTCTAACCGAGAAAACCATTCTTGCATAGGTTGCCATTATAGGTGCATAGGTTACTCCTATGGGAAGGGAAGTGCCTTTCGCAACCCTTATTACCCCACCGGAAACACCAGTTATACCACTAATGCTTTCTACGGGAATATAGTTGTCGTAAAGTAGATTTCCTATTCCTAAATTAGTGCCGTACTTGGTTGAGCCTGAGCCACGGAATTCCACGACACCGTCTTCACGCAAGAATGCGCTATGGTATTCACCACCTGCTATATCAACTATATCGTAAAGACCTGATACCATACTTTGACCGTAAGAGTTATCCCCCGTTGCCACCACTTCGCCACTTTCTTTGATGCCTAATAGGTGATGCACGCCTGCTGAAATGCTCTTTACGTCGTTAAAGTTAGATAAATCTTTGCTTGAAAGGGTGCCTATTACTTGTACGCTTCCATCGTTTTTGAGAATTGCAATAAAGTTTAAGCCTACTGCTATTTGCTTAGCGCCCGTAACTCTACTGATTTCTAAATATTCTTCTTGGGTAAAGTTACCAGTAGCAACAACGGTGCCTGTAAGAGTAAGCCCTGCTACCCTTTTGCCCATAGCGGAAATTTCTTTTATGCCACTCCAAGTGGATACGTTAATTTGACCTTTGTCGTTAAGACCTACGCCTAATACCGTACCGTCGGTCTTTAAACCGTAACTACAATAAGTGCCTGCTACGACTTCCTTTACGTCATACCAATTGGAAACTAAGGTTTCGCCATAGTAGTCTTCCCCTTCTGCAAAAACGTTAAGGTTTTTGGTTAAAAGTAGGGTGTGTGTGTATCCTAACGCAACGGAAGTTATGCCTTCGTATCCCTCAATTGCCCATTGTCCTTCCGAGGTGTTACCACTTGCGTCAACGGTGCCGTCGCGCCTAATGCCTACGGTCATCTTGGTTGATGCAACCACTTGTGCTTGCAGTTCAGTTTTGGAAGAAAGTACCGTTTCCCAACCAACTTTACCGGGGTCTGAAACGCTAATTTCACTCAATACCTTGCCGTCTCCGTCTGCATCGGTAATTTTAAGCACGACTTTCGTAGGCTTTGCATCACTTAGGAATGCGCCACGCGTAAAAGCCCCGCTATCTAAGTCGTTTCCCTTGTCTGCATAAACGAAGTCCGTTTTAAAGAGTCTCGTGCCTAATTGATATTCATCTAAAAACTTGCCCAGTTTAAGTTCGTTTTTAGCAACTATTTCCCCACTTGCATCTTGTAACTCTAAAGATAATGAAGAAAGATATTGTGGGTTAATGCTTTCAAAGTTTAGCGTTGCTGAAACACCTGCAAAAGCAGTGGAATTTACGATATTTGCACTATTAAGCGCAATTTTATCATCAAAATAGTTGTCGTTAACGGCATCTTTTCCAAGGTTTATGGAAAATTCTATGCTCGTTTCACTAATAGAAAGGGCTTCAATTATAATATCGCTGTTGGTACCGTCGCTAAAATAAATGGTATCAAAATCGTAAAGGCTCGTGGTTTTTTCCTTTCCTACCTTGCTAAAATAACGATTGTTGGGAGAAAGATATGCGTATCCTAAGTCGTGTGCGCTATTGTTATATCTTTCATCTTGCATTTGTCCGTGCGCCATTTTGATTTGAGGACGGAAAATGAAAACTTCGTCAGCCTTAGCACCGGTGCCCCTATATACTGCATTCATATTGCCGTCTGAGTTTTGGAAATCTTCAGGCTCTTTAATTCTATAAATGATAAGTCCACTTCCTGGAATTTGAGAGTCGTAACCGGAATTCGTTACCTTTCTATATTCCACCATAAAGTATTCATCTTTAGAAGTGGGAATTTTGTAGGCGATTACGTCGTTTAAGGAAGTAGCGTTACTTACGGGTGCAAGAGAATATACTCCGTTTTCAGTTATATCTACTATTTGCTTATCCCCTATTCCACCTATATAATTTTTACGCATATAGGTAAGCATATATTGTGGCATTTCAAGGTTGTATTCCATTAAATCCCACTTGCCTACCGTCATTATATCTTGGTTTTGCTCACCGTTAGTACCATAGTGATAAAGGTCGGGCGCGCCAAGTACGTGTGCCGTTTCATGACAAAGCACGCCAAGGTCCAAAGTTTCTTCAAAATTAAAGGAGAAATTGCCCACCTTTTTGCCGTTTACAACGGTTGAAGTATTAGTGCCGTCAATGGAGTCAAGGTTGGTGCTATGTGGCCAAAGAAGTGAACCCCATGTCTTACTTGGAGAACCGGAAACTATTATGGAAACGGAATCAATATATCCGTCGTCGTTAATATCTAAATTCGTACCCGCAGGTAAACTAAAATAGGTTGTTGCAGATTTTATCGCGTTGGAAACAAGGGTAGACTCCCTACTCCAACGATTTGATGAGTTGGTGTTATAATAACTCCAAGTATGCTCGTCTTCATAAACGTAAACTACGTTTGATTTATATGGAATTTGTGAGTTAACGGTAATTGCGTTATTACTCATTACTTGGTAATAACTCTTAAGGGAAGTGGAAGATCCGTTAAAGGTGCTTACAATTTCGTTAGACGGTTGATAGTTGTCCCCGGAAAAAGATATGAATACCACGAGATTCGTTATCTTGCTTTGGTCATTCCCACTCGCTAACACCGGTCTTGATTCTACAACACTCATACCTTCAAGCCCTTTTAGGCTTTCTTGCACTTCTTCATTGGTGTAGTCAATATCACTTGCACGCATCCTTATGGACACTGCGTTTTCTCTATCTTTATAACTTATACCACTTTCAGTTGGCACGCCACCTTCGTTTTTTGCGTACTCAAGAGTGCCTGCTTTTTCATCTTTCAAAAGCACGTAGCCTTCGTTATCGTGCAAATAGGAAGAGTATTCGTTACCACTTTCATAGTAATACGCTTTCTCGCCACTCTCAAGGGTCATTTCCCTTAGGAAAGTGAACTCTCCGTAATTATACCCTTCGTTAAGTAAACCTGCCTCTATGGTCTTATAAGCGCTTAAATCCACGCTCAACAACGCTATGACTGCAATCGCCATAACGAATGAAGTAACGATTAAAATTTTCCCAACTTTTTTTATCATTCTCATAATATATCCACCGATGGATAGTTATACAAGATAATTATACTATGAAATAGTATAACAGTCAATATGGAAAAAATTGAAATACACCGCAATAAAGAACCCGTTTGGTTCACAAGGAATATATAAACAAGAAATACCTCACTACGTTCGGCAATAAATACACCCACGTTGTGGGTGCAATAAATACCCTTCGGGCAAGAAATACAAACATTATATGTTTGCGTTAAGGATAATAAGCCGTGTTATTTTGGCGGTATACGGCGTTAAACTCAAGACTTGCCTACCATCCAAACTAACACGGCTTAAACGAATTATATTAAATATTAACTTGTTTCTTATTTTTCTAAGTTATTCGCTAAACTAACGCGATATTAGAAGAAGTAAAGTTTGAGTTATTTCT
>JAZQVF010000094.1:0-13167 GCA_045631675.1 Candidatus Stercoripulliclostridium sp. | reverse complement strand
ATTACAAGTTCACCTATTAACCCCGTATAACCAACCACTGCATAGGATACCGGACTTTCGTTTGTAAAGTTTCCTTCGCTATCTAAGCCTTGATAAACGATATACTTTAACGATGGATTAAAGTCAGACGTAGGAATATGTACTTCCATATAGTCGTCGGCTTGCTCTTTCCATATCGCGTAGGTAGCAACTGCAAGCGATAGCGTAAGCGCTACACACAAACAAATTATGCTAACTATTAGCGTCCTCTTCTGCATCTTCACTTGCAGTTCCTCCTTCTATTTTCTTATTTTGAACTACTTTTAGAAGTTCCTTAACCTTTTCTAAAGGTAGTTTTCCTTTCTTATATAGTAATATTACCACAACTACACCTGCAATTACAACCCCTATTGAAAGAGAAATGAGTAACCATCCCCACCATTCTAATGCATTATTATTTACAAGCGTCCACGCTTCTCCGTTTGCAGTAATTTTGTATTCACCTAACGAAGTGGTATTAAAGATAAGATAATTGCCCCCTATCTTACTTTCAAGTAGTACGTATTCGCCGTTTACCTTGCAATAAACTTGTGGAGAATACATACCCTCTGGAATAAGAATACTTACGAGATAGTTACCTTCTTTTGATTCTCCGTTTAGAAGAACGTTAAAGGTTAACTCTTCGTTAGATATACTCGTTACGTCCATAGTAAGTACGCTACCACTTTCTATTCCACTTTCAACGTTTACTACTTTACCTATTAAAGCACTAATTTCCTTGCCATACACGGTACCTACGCTTATTTCAGTAGTATTAATTACCACCGTTACCATTTTTTCTACGTATAGGTAGTTAGCACTTTCTAAGGCAAAATATTTCAATTCATAACTGCCTATCTCTTTTATTTGAGCAGATACTTCACATTGATAGTTAACCGTTTGCTCTTCGTTATTAACAGATACGTCGGGTAATTGCTCGTTACCATTATAAGCGTATGAGTAACTGTCTAACGCAATAATTTCACTTTGCGCTTTGTTTATGGTTAGTATTGCAGTGCGCGTTTGTAGTTGATTATAGTTTACGGTATCTTGTTGGGTAAAAGATAATTCTATTACGTATTTACCTGCGTTTATCTTGCCGTTATTAAAGTAGTTTACTACTACACCTGCAGGAAGAGTGCCTTCTATCACTATGGAATGAGCCTCTCCGTTATAAGTAACCGTCTTAGACTCAAACGTTACCGTGCTTAGGTCGTAGTCGGCTTTGTTTATAACTAAAACTGCTTCCATTACTTCGTCTATCAAGAAGTAGTTTTCCTTGTCGCTTTGGCTAAAATATGCTTTACATTCATATCTACCTGCGTTAACGTGTGGAGAGGTATGCTCGTAGCCTACGAATACTACTCCTTCAGGAAGATTTCCTTGGTATTCTATAGACTGAGATTGTCCGTTGTAGGTAACCGTCTTACTTTCATAGGTAACGTCACTCATATCTATTGTGGCTTTGGAGATTACTACGGATACTTCGTAGTAGAATAAGTTATAGTTTTCTCCCTTATCGTAAACTGCGGTGTAGGTGTTTTTGGAAACTACGGGGACTTCTTCCTTGTTTACCCATTCCCATCCACTTTCCAACGTGAAACTTTCAAGCGTTTGAGTGGGTGCATATACGCTACTAAACGAACTATGCGTCAAACCACTTAACGTTGCTTTTTGAACGTTTATGGTTATTTTTAGCCTAAAATCGTTGTATAACGCGGGGTTAGGATTATATAGTAAATAGTACTCGCTTACCGTTACGGTAGGAATAATACTTTCATCTTCAAAACGCCATAAAGATGAAATAAGTGGAATATCTCCAAGCGTTTGAGTGGGAGAGTATACCACTCCTTCTATAACGTTTCCTGCATTATAATCTACGGAATTAATTCCTTTAGTTATCGTTATTTTAATTAAACAAGAAGTATAATCGTTATAGTTAGCACTATCTGCATTATAGGTTGCCTTGAACTCAAACGTCTTGATTTCATTTAACTCAGTTGCGTTTGAAACACTATTATTAAAACGATAGTGTCCAAGTAAATCTTGATGGTCTTGCTTTATAGTACGCACGTTTAGACCATTTTCGTATTCAAAAGTAAGTTCTAAGTCGGGAATATTTTCATATACACCCTTTTCAATTACTAACCCTACTTCCGTTTCATAGTCAAAGTAGTTATCTTTGTCGGGATTATAGTATGCCTTATAGTAGTTTGCTCCAACGGTAGGAATAATGCTTAAGTCCGCCCATCTCCATTCTTCTTCATCAAATGGATAATCCATAAGCGTCTTTTCAGGAGAATACTTGTAACGATTTGCCCTAACGTTATAAGATGCTACTTGCGCATCCCCCTTTGCTAATTCAATGGTAATAGTTAGACTTAAATCATTATAGTTTTCACTATCAATATTGTATATTGCATTATATTCCCTTACGTTTACCGTAGGTACTATGGTTGCATCTACCCAACTATATCCTTCATCTAAGAGATAACTTGAAAGTCTTGTATTAGAGTCATATTTGCCACTCAGCGTTCTGTGCGTAATTCCTACGTGCGTTCCTTTTACGATACTAACGCTCATTTCTTCACTATAAAACGTTTCTTCGTTTACGCCGTCCATTACCACTACTTTGAGCCTATAAGAGCCACTATCACTGACGTTTTTAAATGATATAGCCTTACCACTAAGATAGTCTACCATATCGTTAACCACGTTCTTCTTTTGCCAAGTATAAGCGTAGTTAAAGCCTTCCTTTTCTTCTATGGGAGCATCAAAAGTTACGCTTTCGCCATCGTATTCCTTCATTACGTTTGCAACGTTAAAGATAGGCTCTGCTATATTAAGTTCTGCAACGTAGGTTTCTTCTCCCTTCACTTGGAATGGTGGGGTTACCTTTTGAGAAAGTGAATTTTTCCAACTCTTGATTACGTATCCACTTGGAACGCTTAAAGTTACGCTATTAGGATTAAACGAACTACCATAAGGTTTAGAGAAAATCTCCGTTACTTCGCCTATCTTTAAGGTAATATCGTAAAGATTGCTCGTTTGTGCAATTATTATTGCGTTACTTGCAAAAGATGATATAAGTGGGTTTTTACCTACTCCACCTTGCCAGCCTGTGACGTAGTAACCATCCCTTCCCTTGAAGTCCATTCGTGCGCTATCAACCGTAGTAACGCCCCCTTCTGCATTGACGAGTACGTTACCAAAATTCGTTGCTTTAACGATTCTTTCTTGAATATAAAGACTACTTACGAATGCGCTTGCTCCTTCTTGTAGCATAAAGCCACCGTTAACCGTGCCACCTTTAAATTCAAGATAGGAATTAGCATTACCTGCAAGAATTATAGTTTTTTCCTTAACTACACTATTAAACGTGCCACCGTTTATGCAAACTTTAGCATCGTTATAAAGTTTTAGCGCACTACCGTTTTCAGGGCTATCGCTTTTAGTTGCGTTAAAGGTACCACCATTTATGGTTACTAACCCATTCTCAATACGTAAAGCAGTCTTTCCTGAAATGATTACGGGGGACTCTTCATTAATTTCTAAAATAGCGTTGGCTCCACCGACCAATATCGCTTGACCTGCGTTGCCGAGAGCGGTAGAATCGTAGGAAATTACCCCACCGTTTACCACAAAAGTTCCCCTATTGTATACGGTTGATTGGATAAGTCCACTAATTGCACCGTTTAACTCCATCGTTCCACTCGTAAGAGTCGCTCTCGCCCCTTCTTTGACCTCCAAAAGAGATGAAAGAGAAGAAGTGAAGTCAACACCCAAGAATTCAAGTTCGCCACTTAAAAGGGTTATAAAAACGTCGTTTATAGTACCCGTGTGAACGACCGAGCCTCTAAGAACGATTTTGCGAGAATATGAAAGTTCAATTTCTTCATTCGTCGTTACGTTGTTGAAGGTAATAATTGCAGATATGGGAAGGTCACGCCCTACAACTTCATCAATAATTTCTTGTATGCTGTTTGCAACTGCAAAACTTCCGTTGTTACCGTAGCGATAACCCTCTCCGTCTTTTTCAATTATTATTTCTTGCGTGTATTCTATCTCTGCATTTGCAGTTATTTCACCTACTTGTGGCACAAGGAAAAATAGGCATACGACTACCACGAATGCAAGTAATATTAAGTTTAGTCTTAGTCCTTTATTCATTATACTCCTTGTTGTACAAGTACTTCTTGTATCGGTGATGCGATGGTTAAGTTATAAGTAGCATCGGTTATTGCGTAAATTTCAGCGTCTTCCACCTTGGTGAAGGTGCCGTAGAAGTTGTCTTCCTTAGCACCTTTTGCAAGTGAGTTTGGAATATATACGTCGTTTATAAGGTTGAAGTTCAACCAACCGTATGCATACATTAGTGCAATTTGTCTATAGTTACTAATGCTTATTACACCTTCTTCAAGTTTTCCGTTTGGTAAATGGATGAAGTTGCGCATTAGGTCTTCTTCAACCATATTTAGTACTTCGCTTACTACGTTAGTTGAGGTTGAATTAATGCTTACCTTTTGAGTGTTCGTATTGATTGTGATAGTGTAAATGCCTTGTGGTAATACTATCTTACCGTACGTACCTCTCATACCTATTGGTGTTTGCAAGTCGTCAAAGTCGTAAATAGCGTTTGCGCTTGCTCCCTTGTAATACAAGTAGATACCTTCCTTAGTGCCACCGGCTACGAAGTTTTCAACAACGTATTCTCCACTTTCGCCTTGTACCATATAAGTACCAATACCTAAGCCGTTTGCACCCTTTACGTAGTAACCTTCTTTAATGCTAATTGCATAAGATTCAGTTACTGCTATCACTCCACTTTCAAGGTTGTAAGATACGTCGTATACGCCTACTGCTAAGTTGATTTCGCCGTCAACGAGAGTACCGAATTCAGTGTCTAACGTGCTTTCTACCCATTGCCTATTTAAAGCATCCCATATCTTAACAACTCTCTTAGAAGTGCTATCAATTGCTATTTCGTACGCCGTGTATACGTTGCCACTTGCCATCATTTGAACACCACGTGCATAGTCGTTATAGTACAAGTAGTATCCGTCTGGCTTTTGGGTTGCAGTAAGCATTCCCGTTTCTACTTCGTAAACTACGTCGTATACGCCTTCGGTTATGGTGGTTTCCGTGCTACTTAGATAATAACCGTTTATGAAGTCATATACCTTGATGGTGTTTTCTTCTTCAATTAGTACGTTCCTTGCAACGTATTCGGTTACGTTGTTTTCCATATAAACGCCAATAGAATTGTCACCGTTTATGCCGTGCAAGTAGTATCCGTTGCTGTCGCCTACGTCAAGTTCTGCAATTGCAACACCATAATTGTAGAAGGTTGCGCCCGTGCCTTGAGTGCTTGACGTCTTTGCATATGCAGTGCCACTCGTAAGGTCAACTATTAACATACTATTTGCAAGATAACTATTTGCGCTCGTTGAAATTTGAGTGTTGCCTACAACGTAGTCTCCGTTGATTTCACTTGCAATGACTTTACTATCTACGAACAATGCGTTTCCTGCAACTGATGAGTTAACGTCGCTTTCACCCTTCGTTTCAAGTGAGCCTACTGCTCCACCAACGTTTACGGTAGCACCGTTTACTACGAGATATCCCGTTACTCCGTTAAGTGCAAACGAACTATTTTCAGCATAGCCTACTAACAAACCAACGTGAATTACGTTTACCTTGTTGGTTATCGTCATATTAGCCGATACGTTTACCTTCATTACTATTGAATTCTTAGCACTACCTGCTATTACACCTGCGTAGATAACGTTGTTTTCGCCAATTACGTTTACCCTTCTAACGTTAACGTTTTCAATGGTTGCGCCACTAAGTTCACCAAACAAGCCAAGGTTGCTACCCGTTGTATTTGCAATTATGAAGTCACTAACGTCGTATCCGTTGCCGTCGTATACACCATTAAATACCATACCCTTTCTTGCAATGATTTCGTAGCCACCGTTTGCCTTGATACCACTAATATCGTTCATTTGTTGGTAGGTAGGTGCTATGCCTACTCCATTTTCAAGACGGGTTGTATTCAAACCGTATACGTCGCTTTCCATTTGTCTTAGGTCTTCAAAGTCGTATACGCCGAATAGGTATAATTGCTCGTCAAGTACCTTTAAGTAAGTAAGTTGTAGTACGGGTACGTTGATGGTATAACCACTATCTTCAACGTTAACTTTGAGTAATTCGCTTTCGTTACCTATAATCTTAGTGTATTCAGTGTAGGTACCACTCTTCCAACTATTAGAAATTAGTGCGTTGATTATTAACTTTCCACCGTCTTCTACACCAAAGCCGTCTTTAATAAGTAATGCTTTAAGGGCGTTAATCTTTGCGATTTCCTTGTCTTCTTCACTTAAGTTTTCGTAATTATCAATGCCCCATTCCATATCTCTTAGGTCACTTTCATTGAGTGAAACGTGTCCTTCAACGTCATTAAATTCTTCGTTGAAACTTTGTAGTAGGTTGGTATATGAAATTGCTACCTGACGGCTCTTGATTACGTAATCGTATTCTGCAACGCTAAGTACGTTTTCTGCTAATAGGTTTCCACTACCGTCTCTTTCAATTACCAAATTATCAGCATCTACGAAGTTGTAATTATGAATGCCGTCTTCGTTTACTATGTCAAAGTTTGAGTTGATTTGATAGCCACCTACTGCAACGTTACCATTAATATCAAAGTTGCCTACGAAGTAGTTGGTGGGATATAATTGTGCAACACTATTGCCCGTCTTTACGTCAATAAGGGTAATTAAACCAACTTGTTCAAGTCTTAGTGCGTTTGCTTCAATTTCCTTTTCAAAGGTTAAACCATTGTAAACGTGACCTAAACCTTCCTTATAACTTGCCTTTACTCTTCTTGGCTCAATAATCTTTTCAATTTCATCTTGAGCGTATACAAGACCGGTGATGTCTTGTTCAATGAAGTAGTTAGATGCGCCTTCCGTGGTTGACAACTTGCCAAAACTAATGGTTACTTGCTTTGCATTAACGTTAAGTAAATCCGTTGTTGCAGCAGTTATACCAATGGACAATGCAGATTGGTCGCCGTCAATAATGTTGCTCAAAGTGTAAACGATCTTGTTTTCAATGCCTTCATAGTTTTCATCACTGAATAGGTAGGTAATGGTCTTTACAACGGTATTGTACTCGCCCGATGGGTCTGATACGCTTTCAGTTGAAGATGCAATCTTGAAGGTGTTAGTATGATCGTATATCTTTGAAAGATAACTATTTGCAGTATCAAGATACAATGAGATAGGACGTTGCTTAATTCTCCAGTTGAATGAAGTATTAAGTGGTAATTCGTAGTTGGTTGCGTATGAAACGGGGTAACTATTTCCACCGATTACAACGTTGTCATAACCGTCCTTAATGCTATTTACGGAAGCAGTATAGTATGAGTTTTCGCCAACGTTTGCATTGACGGCTTCAAACGTACCACTCGTATTAAGTGCCATTTCTACTTGGTTAAGTCCCAAGCCTTTAGCCCTTACGCTATGCGTTCTCTTATCGTATACACAAGGATTATTTACGTCGTATTCTACTTCGTTTTCGCCATAACTTGAGCATCCGTACAACCACTTGAGAACGATGGTAAACTTCTTCATTTCAACCATTACTTCGGTATTAGTTACTTTGTAATTGTTGATGTGTGCTTCCTTTTCAGCGCTTTCTGCAAACGTTGCAACAAGACCGTAAATTCCTGCAAGTGCGAAGTGCTTTCTTACTGCCTCTTCTACTGTTCCGTTGTCAAGAGTGAAGTCTATTGCCATTGCAATAGTACGATTTTGTTCAGTAGTGCTACCTGCACGTTGTACGTAAGCAATTACGGAGTCGGTTTGGTCAAGGCCGTTGTATACGAAGTTTGGAGTTTCGTTGCCGTCGTATCTCCAAATTACTGCTACTTCCTTCTTTTCAATGAGAAGGGTTGCAGTCTTTTCCCATACTTCGTAGTTTGCGCTTTCAACCTTTGCATTAATTGAGTAAGTACCTGCGTCGGTTGCATAGTTGTTTGCATTGCCCCATTCAAGTGAATAGTTATTGTTATTATAGTTAGTATTGTGATAGGTGCCTGCTACACCGTAAAGTACCACTGCGTTTGAATTGTCGGGAAGAATTGCGCCTACGTACTTATCTGCAACAACGTCCTTTTCATTGCTTACGTACATTCTATGTTCAAGAGAATCGTAGGTTACGCTATATCCCGTGAGATATAGATTGTCAATTACGCCCTTTCTTACGGTTACGTTTACACTGCCCGTCCAACCATGATAGTTTTGGCTTTCTACAACCGTTGCAGTAATGGTATATACGCCTGCATTCTTTACACCGTTGTGTTCAACGACTTGTCCACCGTTAGCATAGTTGGAGTCGCCACCAACGTAGGTAATTGGGATAGACTTGTCGCTGTCAAATTCATACTTGATATCCAAGTATTCTTCACTATATCCTGCTGATACATTTGCAAAGAAGTACTTAATTCCACCATCGTAATAAGTCCATTCTGCGTTACCACTGAAGTATAGGTTGGATATATTTGCCTTTGCAATGGTCTTTTCTCTACGAGCATCACTTAGTCTATAGTTATTGTTGAGTTCAGGATAATTTCCGTTAAATTCTACCGTGAATACGTAGTCGCCGGCATCTTTGAAGAGTTTATCTCCAAAGTTTGCAACAAGATAGTTTACACCATTGTAAGTGTCAAGGTCCGTTCCAACGAGATCTGCTTCAACGGTTATATACTGACCTTGGTCTTCGCCGTTGTAAACGTATTGAGTGCTTAATAGTCCTTGCCATACTACTATGGTGGTGTAAGGATTAATTACGTATTCCTTTTCACTGCTTTCAATACCATAGTTAGCCTTCATGTTTTCATCAAAGGTATCGTTGGTAGCAGTTGCTATATAAGTACCTGCATTGCGGAATACTGCATTGTTTACGCTCGTTTCGTTACCATAACTATCCTTAACGTACTTCATAGTTACGGTTAGGTTTGCCTTACCATCTACTACGTTAGCGTTAGAAAGGTCGTCGCCAAATACCGTTACGTACGCAGTTACGCTTCTTATTAAACCGTTATAGGTGTAGTCTTCTTCCGTCCACTTCATTCCCGTTTGTAGTGGTCTAATTAAGAAGGTGTTTACGTGGTCAACTGCAAACGTAAGATTTTCTATGTAGTAGTTACCGGTATCTTGTCCACTAAGCGTAAATCTTACGGTATTTGCTTCAAGTACGTTCTTAGAATTATAGGTTGCACTTACGGTTAGATTGTCGCCACTTATTATTTCATAGCCTAATTCAAACTTGTTGATTTCGTTATACAAAGTCTTATTAGTACCATCGTAGTCCTTAGTCCAATTGGTATAGATGGTTTCATCTAATCTAAGTTCTTTCTTGGTTATAGTTCCTGATTTAGAGAAGGAAATATAATAGTTGTTGATTAAATATTCAAAGCCTTCGTTACCTTCCGTCGTTTCAAGTTTTACGGTAATAGCCTTGTTTTCGCCTGCGTTCTTGTTGTTATAGGTTGCACTATACGTTAAGTATGGCTCGTCGTCAGTTAGTATTCCACTTACGGTAATGCCTGGAACGTTTGCGTTTCCATCGTATACCTTATTCAAACTACCACTATTTATGGTTAGTAACTTTTGCATAATGGTAAGGGTTGCTTCCTTGCTCCATTGTTCATAGTTACTGATTGCATCTGTTTGAAGTTCTGCAGTTACAAGGTAGGTGCCTGCGTTTCTTGCTCCTTCGCCTACGTTCACTGCATCCTTAGTATAGGTATACGTAATGATTACCGTTTCGCCCGTTGATGCTATAATTTCATTTTCTGCATCAGTGCTTAAACGGAGTTCTTCATTTACGTTAACAAGTATATAATGGGTGCTTGCATCGTAGTCAACTGAACCACCTACGAAGTATAACTTCAAGGAGTACTTAGCAATGTTGAGCGTCTTAGTGCTTTCTAAAATATTGTAGTTGGCTTTATACTTTTCTTCTATTGCATAAGTTGCAGTAGCAAGATAGGTACCTGCATCTTTAAATATGGTATCGCCCTTTGCATTATCTTCGCCTACTCCTAAGTAAGTTACTGAAAGTACTTGAACGGAATCATCAACCTTTGTAAACGTTGCACTAACGCCTGCACTTTGTTCCTTACCGTTATAAGTGAAACTTTGAGTTTGCCATACTGCAGTAACGTCTTTTGCAAGAATGGTTAGGGTTGCACTCTTTGATCCCCAATTCTCGTAGTTGTTGCTTACTGCTCCATTGATTGAAATGGTTGCAATAATTTCATATACGTCAGCATTAGTTACTCCTGCAAACGCTCCATTTCCGTTTCTTAGTGAAGTATAGGTGTAACTTACTTCTGCACTATCGGTGCCTTCAAGAGTTAGTGAAGTTACGTTTTCACCACTATAAGCATTGGTCGTTGAAACTGAAGCGTAATGGAGATTACCATCGTAAGTGATGGTAGTTCCTACGAAGTAGTAGTTTACCTTTGCTTTACTAATGGTTAGTTTTGCACTACTCGTGAGAGTATTGTAGTTCTTGTTAGAAATGGTTACTTCTATATCGTAAGTACCTGCATCTTGAACGGTTAAATCTTCAATACCGTTGAAGGTATAGATAATTTCTGCATCATCGCCTAAGAAGGTTGCATTATTTACTTTATAGTTTTGTGGATATACCTTTAAGGTTTCAATTGGGCTATCGGTTACTATGCTTCCTGCACTCGTTGAGGCAAGTAGAATTGCCATTTCAGTTGCATTATAAACTGCCGTTGCATCATTAAAGAATAGGTTCGTGTTAAATGCAAGTTGGGCATCCGTTACGTCTGCCATATTTGCCTTGGTAATATTCAAGGTTGCAGAAAGACCACCAAAGGTTTCGTAATTGTGTGCCTTATCACTATTTGCAATAACTACGTTAATATTGAATACGTAAGAACCTGCGTCAATTGCCTCTATTGCACCACTGCCGATTTCAGAAGTTACGTTGAATACGTCGCCCTCTCCTCCGTTATGGTTTTGAGATAGAATTACGCTTACTTGGTTGCCGTTTACCTTGTATTGTGGATATACGCCTACGTTTGTAGCAGGGAACTTAGGCTCTAAGGTATGAGCCTTGCCATCGTAAGTTATGGAATCGCCCAACAACTCAATGCTTGAAAGATGAGCCTTATTGATTACGAGTTGTGCAGTATAGGTAAGAGTGGTTGAGAGATAACTTGCGCTAAGTTCAGTTGCGTTTGCACCTTCAAACGAGAAGGTTGCAGTGATTTCATAAGAAGTTACTTGACCACCTTCTACCTTAACTTCTTCCCTTGCAGGTACCCCTACTTCTACAACTCCGTCTACTTTATAAACAAGAGTGAGTTCTTCGTTATATTGTGTATAATACTTGCCTGCAGAGATATTGTTTCCGTTTCCTACTATTTGTAGTTCGTGTAACTCGCCGTTGTAGGTTACAGACTTGTCACTTAGTGTAAATCCGTTTAATGCCGTTTGCTTGATGGTAATAACTGCAGTTAGCGTCTTGTCTTCGTAGTTATCCTTGCCCTCTTCTTCCGCTACGGTTGCTTGTACGTAATAGGTACCAGCATACTTAACACCGGTAAATTCATTTTCAAAGGCTTGCTCAACACCCGTCGTGTTGTACTTATAGGATACTCTTCCCTTATCACTACCTGCTAAATTGATTTCATAAACTAAACTTCTTACTTCTTCATCAACCTTGCTTACGCCGATATAGTGAACGTTAGAGTCATACTCTACTTCGTAACCCTTTAGATATAAGGTAATGCCTAATCTATCAATGGTATAGTCGTGCATACCGTTAGTTAGATTATAGTTTACGTTATCAATAGTAACCGTAATAGTATAATCGCCTGCTGATAGGAATACCTTTTCGCCTAAGTTGTTTGCGCTCTTTCCTTCAATAGCAATCGTTAATACTACTTCATCTACGTCGTATACCTTCATATCGTTATCAGCAGTTGCGCCCTTAACGACTTTAACGTTGAGTGCTGAACTTTGGTCAAGACCATTGTATACGAAACTATTTTCTGCCCAACTAATTGCAATATCTTTCTTGATGATATTAAGAGCAGTAGAAAGTGCCGTTTGCTTATAGTTGTTTCCTGCAGTTGCAGTTGCACTAATTACGTAGTTACCTACGTGAGTTGCACTGTTGCCACCGTTTTCGCCACCTGCATAGGTAATTGATACGTCGTGGCCGTATTGCGTCTTGTTTGCTCCCATTGCGCTCACAAACGATGCTACAACTTCACGTGGTTGAGCATTGTATACGTATTCACCGCCGCCACTCAAGGTCTTAGTGGTAAATACCATTTCTGCAGGAGTAATAGTTAGAGTTGCCGTTAAGGTGGTATCGTTATAGTTTGCGTTAACCTTAACTTCACCCACTACGGTATCTTTCTTAATGCTAATGTATACGGTATAAACACCTGCGTCAACTGCACTATTGCCAACGACTCTTGAAACTAACGTACCATCGTTTAGCGTGCCTTCAATTTCATAAGTTGGGCTTAGTACGTCTTCATCACTGCCATACTTAAAGTTTTCACTGAGCGTTACGCTCTTTGCAGTAGTATCGTAAACTGCTTGTACGTTGCCTACCGTCAAGTCGTTAATAGTTGCTCTTTCAACGGTATAGTCTGCTACCATAGAAAGTGCTTGATAATTTTGACTTTCACTTATCGTTGCAGTAATAGTGTATACGCCTGCGTTTCTTACCTTATTGCCATCAACGATAGCACTTCTACCGTAATTTTCCTTTACGATACCAGTGTAAGTTACTTCTACTGCATCACCGTATTGAGTCTTATTACCGATAACAGCCTTAGTGAATTCGCCTCCGTTGAAGGTTACCGTTTCATTTTCAAATAGTAGTCCACTTATAGTAGCCTTCGTGATGGTATAATCTTTGCTTGCTCCTTCAGTAAAGGTATAGTTTGCATTGCTTAGAGTACTTACGTACGCAGTATAACTTCCCGCATTGCGTGCTACGTTTCCACTTAGGGTTACGCTAACGTCATCACCATCGTATGCCTTTCCATCAGTTGAATTGGTTGCACCACTTTCAATAGATGCA
>JAZQVF010000093.1:0-2352 GCA_045631675.1 Candidatus Stercoripulliclostridium sp. | reverse complement strand
TTACCGTAAGGATGCGTTTGACTTTGAATAGCCGTTCATCGCAATATGCAACGGGAGACTATAACGGCATTATTGCAGTTATAGGCGAAGAAATCAAACTATATAACAATATACACTAATACTATGAAAATATTATTCGTTTGCAGTTCCAACGTATGTAGGAGCCCATACTCCGAATTCCATTTTAGAAAGCTTATGGAAGAGAATGGTGAGCTTTCAAGTAAGGTGGAATGGTGCAAATCAGGGGCAGTATTCAATCGTTCAAAGAAATTACATAGTAAGGCGAAAGCGTGTCTTATGGAAGAAGGGTTTAGTGAAGAGTTGCTAAACACCCACAAGCCTGCATATATAAAAGACGAAAGGGAAAGGTTTGAAGAGGCAGACTTAATTGTTGGAATGACGCGCTCTCACAAGTGGTTTTTACCAAGGGAGCTTAGAAAAAAGTACCTAAACCTTAGCGAGGCGGCGGGAGACAACTACAAGGCAATTCCGGACCCATTTCTTGCGCCCAACCAAAAGGAATACAACAAGGTTATGGCAGTCATTAGCGAATACGTAAAGAGATTTGCTCAAAAGCTTATTGAGGAATAATATGGAAGAAAAGAATAAATTTGAAATCACTCCCATTGAAGAAGAGCCTGTTAAGGTAACTATAGAAGAGGTGAAGGAAAGCACCAGCTTTTCCGTTCAAGAAATCAAGGAATTGAATAAGCCCATAAATGAGGGTGTTTCAAATGGCAACATAAAGGCAAACGACAAGGCAAAATCACCTGTAAAAGGTTACTTTTTCGGTGGATTATTTATAGTTTTCGGTATAGCTTGCTTAGTTATAGCCTTCACCGTTGAGGGCTACAAGATTGCAGGCATAATATGCACGGCTCTTGCATTCCTTGCAGGGTATGCAATGCTAAAGCATCTTCTTGATGCTAAAAAGATAAATGCACTTTTGCAAAGTGGTGAGTGCAAAACAGTGGAAGATTTAATGAGAAAAATGAATCGCAAGAACAAGTACGAGTTTTTGCGTGATTTAGGTGGTATGATAAAGGCGGGATATATAGTAGGTTATGAGGTCGTTGAAGGCGACGAAATCAAGAGGGTAAATTAACCTAAGGGGTATCATATGCGAACGAAATTTTGGACTAAGAAAAACATTATCATTACCGTTATCGTTGCGGTAGTTGTACTTGCATTGGTTGCAGGTATAATAGTTCTTTCACTGCAGAACAAAGAGGTAAAGACGTCGGAAGCTTCCGTTACGAGAGGCTCTCTTTCCACCTCTATAAGCGCAAGTGGAGTGGTTGCATCTGCTGGTATTAACGAAGCTATACCACTTTTTGCAATTGTAAACAATATTACGGACTTTGAAAGCATTAGCGAATATGCGGGAGACGATTTTAGCTGGAATTATGCCATCATCAACTCTTCAACTGCACCTATTGCTTACAAGGTAACCTACGTTAACGAAGAGCTGAGTAACGTCAAAAGCACCTTCCTTACAACGGATGAAAACGTTGTCATTATGGAAGTAATGCCATATTTCTTTGACTGGTCCAAGATAGAGGAAGCAAAGGATGAGGCTATTCTTGAAGGAAAATTAGCGCCCGGCTCTACCACATCGGATTTTCTCTTTATGTTACTTCTTACCGAAAAGGACAATCCACTTTATATCCCCAGCGAATATTTAAAGATTTCCACCAATCCTGATGAAAAGGTTACCATTGACACCAATTATATCAACAAGATTATTGAAAAGGTAGCGTCTTTAGAGGAAATGGAAACTTTGGAATATAGCATCACCAACCTTAAAGCAAAGGAAGGGGATACTCTTACCATTGATTACAACGTATTTAAACTTACAATCAGTCAACTATATACCAGTTTTACCGTAACGGAATACGACGTAGCGGAAATTGACAAAAAACTACGTAACGGAGAAAAGGTTTATGCAGGCGTAACCATTAACGCTTTAGATGGCAGAAAGGTTGTTGCAGACATAGAAGAAATAGTAAAGGGTAGTTATAGTTCAGGTATTGCCTATTATGCCGTAAAAGCAAAGATTGTGTTTGGTTTGGAAGGTGAACTTGACCTTACCAAGGAAGAAAATCTTCTCTCAACCGCCGCCCAAGTAGCAAAGAGAAAGGGCGAGATATCTCTAAAGTATGCCGATTACTCATACTATGACAAAAATCTTACTCCTGAGAAGGTAGAAGCGTTAGGTTTAGATATTACCGATATCGTAGTTCGTGATGAAGTGCTTGAAAACTATTCAGTTGCAATAAGGGTGCAAAAGACGGCAATAATTGATAAACTTATCGTTCCCACAAAGTGCATATTCTATGATGATGCAAAGAA
>JAZQVF010000092.1:0-1575 GCA_045631675.1 Candidatus Stercoripulliclostridium sp. | reverse complement strand
ACTATCAAACAAGCAAGAAAGAATGGACGTTACGACGAAAACTGCAATTTCTCCAAAAGGTATTATTAGTAAAATGGGGAGAAATGAAAGCACCATAATAACTTCGTGTACTATTTCTGCTTGACAACTTGCGCCTAAAATTTCTTCTAAAGAGTGTTGTTTAGGGTCAAAGGCAGATGGTGCATAGGTGGGAAGGTGTTTCTTCCATTTTTTAATTTTGATAAAGTCAAAAAACTTTTTTTCCCAATTTTTTTCTTTAAACCAAGCCTTAGTATAGTTGAACTTATTCTTGAAAATAGCGTTAATGGAAAGTCCAACGACAAGGCGCATAGCGAAGTGATAGAAAAAAGTTAGGGCAGTTATGGCAATAGGAAGAATGGCCTTACTCCAAGTAAGGTGATAAGCAATAGTGAGCCCACCAAAGATGAGCCCACATATTAACGTTATCCATTTAATTGCCTTTGCCATAAAGAATGATTTCTAAATCTGTAACTTTCCAATTTCGCATTTAATCCGTATCATTCCGCATTCCGCATTCCGAATTCCGCATTCTCCTATAGGTTATAATATTTTTCAAACTCTGCAGGGTGTGGGATTTTGCTCATTTCTCTTACTTCTGCGCGTTTTGATGCAATGAAGTTATTGATAAGTTCAATGGGGAATACGCCACCTGCGGTTAGATAGTCGTTGTCCTTTTCAAGAGCGTTTAGTGCTTCTTCAAGGGAAGCGGGTAGGTGTTTAAGTTTTGCCTTTTCCTCGTCGCTTAGGTGGTAAAGGTTAACGTCGTAGGGGCCCCAGCCTTCCTTATGGGGGTCAATCTTATTCTTAATGCCGTCAAGACCTGCCATCAAGATAGCGGCGTAGGCGAAGTAGGGGTTACAAGTTGCATCGGGGTTACGAAGTTCAAATCTGAGCTTATCAGGACTCTTAGCATAAGCAGGAATTCTAATAACTGCGCTACGGTTAGAAGTTGCATAGCCTACGGTAACCGGTGCTTCAAAGCCGGGTACAAGGCGCTTGAAGGAGTTGGTACTTGGGTTGGTTAGAGCGCAAAGAGATGCGATATGTTTTAACAAGCCACCCATAAAGTAATGAGCAGTTTCACTAAGTTTAGCATAGCCGTTGTCGTCGGAGAATAGTGGTACACCGTCTTTAAAGAGCATCATATGAACGTGCATACCGCTACCTGCCTCGCCGTAGATAGGTTTAGGCATAAAGGTTGCAGTTTTGCCGTGTTTAAGAGCGGTGTTATGTATTATGTACTTAATCCACATAGTAGCGTCTGCCATTTTAGTCATTTCGCCGAGTTGTGGCTCAATTTCAAACTGACCGCTTGCAGCAACTTCGGGGTGGTGATAGTTGATGTCAATACCGGCATCCTTCATATGCATACACATTTCACTTCTAATTTCATATGCTTGGTCAAATGGTTTGGCGATATGGTAAGCCTTTTGTTTTGGCACGATAACGCCTTTACCTTCGGTTGCGCTATTCCAATAAGATTGTACTGCATCAAGTGCATAGCCTATGGAATTAGGTTGAATTTCCCAACCTACTTGGTCAAAGAGGTAAAAC
>JAZQVF010000091.1:0-1617 GCA_045631675.1 Candidatus Stercoripulliclostridium sp. | reverse complement strand
GGTTCCTCGGGAATATATGAAAAAGCTTCGTTCTCTTCTAAATCATCAACAAAATATACATTCTCATTAGGCGCTTCTTGAAAATTGTACAAATAGCTAATGTTTGCTATTTCACCACGTTGATAGAATTTGTCATGATACATAGAAAAATAAAAGTTAACATAGGGATTATTGTTTTGAGGCGCTTCCTTACTCATAACAATAAATTTTGTACTTCGCTGTGACATTCGACTTTGAGCAAATAATTTTACATTTTTTGAAACAAATACTTTATTTATGCTATGTACATAGGTTTGAGTCGTTTTATCTTCATGGTAACCTAAACCCAAAAACTGTATGCGCGTAACAGGATAACCATCAATCTCATCGGGAATAACCAAATAATCATTCTCAAGCGCCTTTTCAGTATTGTTGGTTATCGTCACCTCACTCCAAAGCACATAATACTCAAAATAATCGGTATATAGCCTATTATCTTTTTTACCATCGTCATCATCCTCTGTGAAAAGTCCGTTACAACTATAGCAACCTGTACAAGTAAACAAAATTACCATTAATAAAGCTAAAACTAATATGCTCGTAAATGCTTTTTTCATAGTTGCCTCCGTGTTTGTAATATTTATAGCGTATCTATAACTTTTTTTCTTCTCATAATATAGAGTGTTTTAGCGCGCAAAACGTTAAACAAGGTCAAGGTAAAACGCGTTAGTTTGGATGAAAGACGAAGGAAAAGAAAAAGCCCGAGGGGTTGCTGTAGTAAACCTACTGCGCCCCGACGGGTTTTCTTATTTTTCAAAGTGTTTCGCCTAAATAACGCGTTTTACAATGGTGTAACCATTGCGCCTCAACAACCACACTGCATCATCAAGTAGTTGATAGTCGTAACGAATGACGTCTTCAAGCTCTTCGTTCGTGCCGTTGCGAGTTGCCATAATCTTGCGATATTCAACGAGTCCTTCAAAGGTAGTAAGGCATCCGTGCCTTCTGAGATTTAAATTCTTGCCACCCTCTTCCTTTATTTCCTTTTTGCTTGATGGTATTACACCTTGAGTGGTCATATATGCATTCCATCTTTGATGCTCTTGTATTGCCATTCTTTCACGGAGTGAACCTTCTATGAAGTCGTTAGTATATGTAATGAGTTTTTTACCACCAACAACTCCTTCTTTATAGATTATAGCGTCGTTCTCTTGGTATTTTGCCATAAACTCTTTTGCTATCTTTTCATCCATTTCGCCCTTCTTATAGTCGTAACCCATAAGGTTGAGTTTCATTCTCAAAGAAAGTGCGCCATATACGTTGGCATCTCTTTGTGGTTGCGCCCAATTGTACCACTTTTCAAGTGCGTGCACCTTGGTTTCTTGTTCGTTTTTACCATCTTGAAGCGCGTCGCATACTGCATAAGCAAGGTGCCTATCCCTTGCAAGTCCTTCAATCTTCTCGTTAACAATTCTTTCAAGATTGTAGATAACTTCCTTTTCTACACCATAGGTGTAAAGTTCACATACTTCCTTGTATTCGTCTTTGATTATCTTTTCTGCTAACGCCTTGTTTCTTACTTTAACGAATACCTTTGTCTTTTTGTCTAAGCCCCATTCTTTAATACGGTTGGAAATC
>JAZQVF010000090.1:0-8441 GCA_045631675.1 Candidatus Stercoripulliclostridium sp. | reverse complement strand
TATTGAATACGCTGGCAAAAAGTATCGCCTTTCTTCCAGTCAAGCATTTTCTTGTCCCGTTCAAATGCCCATTCCAAAGTTCCAACTCAATCCTACTATGAGTTTTACTGCGGATGAAAACGGTGGACTACAACTTAAAATTAAGCCAAATCCCCAAGCAACAGGTTTTGATTATTCAGGTTGGAACAAGAAGAAATAAGAAATTAAAAATCAAGCGAGAGCATTTGCTCTCGCTTTTTTATTACAATATAGGCATTTCATTCAACTTTCTCGCCCAACTTATAATGTCCTTGAAATCTTCCCAACAATCAGGATATTCATTCTCGCCTCTGCAAACCTTTTTTGAACCGTCTGCAAAAACCATTTCAACCTCCCAAGATTCCCCGTCGCAAACAATCAATTCAGGTTGATACCTTCTTTTCCAGCGGTCAATACCTAATCTTTCCAGTTTCTTTTCAACCAAGGTTGCGGGAAGCTCAACTTCAAAATTCTGTAATGGATCACTGAGTAGAACGTACTCAATTTTAGCTACGTTGTTTTCAAGCATAGTTATTGTTAACGTTTCCATAAACGTATATAAGTACGTTATATTATGGTAATGCAAGGTGCTTAATTTTTTCATACTAATTTTCCCTCCTAAAAGTCCTCTCGTAATCTTCCACTATATCAAGAAGATAATCGTCAAGATAACTTAGCGCGGTATATTTAACGTCGTTAGTAATACCGTAGTATGCCTCTGCAATTGAGCCGGTAATGGCACCTATGGTATCGCTATCACCGCCGATGGAGATTGCATTTCTAAGGGCATCTTCAAAAGAATTTGACTCTAAGAATGCAACGTATGCTTGAGGGCAACTTCCTTGACAAGTTTCGTTAAACTTATAGTTTGCTCTAATTTCATCAAGTGTGAAATTAATATCGTAGTATTTGGAAAAATTCTCTTTTAGGTCTTGCTTGCTTGCGCCTTTTCTTGCAAGGAATATTGCCTCTGCAGTTACTTGCGCCCCTTTTAATCCTTCCTTATGGTTGTGGGTAACCTCTGCGCTAAGACGGGCGAGTTCACTCGTAGAATCAAGGGTGTCAAGCACGTAAGCGACGGGACTAACGCGCATTGCAGAGCCATTTCCGTAACTATTGTAAGGCTCCGTTTTATTTCTGAAAATCCATTCAAAAAATCTTCCACCATAGCCGGCTAAGGGGTACTTCCTACCAATTACGTGCATATTCTTAACAAGAAGTCTTTTGAACAAATTGTCTTTTTTTATAGCACTCATAAGGCAATCGTTTGCGCCCAAGTCTTTCTTTAAGTCAACAAGTGTTTTTGCAACAGCGCAGGTCATAACCGTATCATCGGTAAAGAATGCGTCCTTAGAAAATAGTTCAAAGTCCTTGCTTTTATGGTTATCAAACTCGTAAATACTACCAACTATATCTCCAACTATTGCGCCAATCATACTATCTATCCACCTTCTTCCAAGTATCGTCGTCTAAGGAAATGCTTTGTCTTACGTAACTTATAGCCTCACTCATACAAGCATAGTTTTCTTTTACGCCCAAAGAATCGTTAACATAGTTACGAGCGCGATTTCTCTTAATTCCAATGCTTTCTGCCGTGTCCCCCGAATCAATATTAGCACCGAGGAAAATGAATTCCCAATTATGTTTTTCTTGTTGATGAGAAATCAACTCTTTTACCATTTTACGAGAATAGCGATGGCTTGCATTTTCCATACCGTCAGTAGTAATAATGAAAATGGTTTTTTCGGGTAGGTCTTCTTTGCGAGCATATCTATGCACCTTTCTTATATGGTTTATAGCACCACCAAGAGCATCGTATAGAGCAGTTGAGCCTGCAGGTTGATAATTGTTTAGTGTTAAAGGCATAATTTTATCAAGTTCCACTCTATCGTGCAATACTTCCGTTGAGCCGTTGAACAAAATGGTAGAAACGTAAGCAATGCCGTCTTCTTTAAGTTGTTTTTGAATGGTGGAGTTAAAGCCACCGATAGTGTCCTTTTCAAGACCGAACATTGAGCCACTTTTGTCAATAACGAATACGATTTCAGTAAGATTTTTCATAATAACCTCCAAAAAAATGATTGTGATTTAACTCACAACCATATTATAGATAATTTGAAAATCTTTTTGGTCAATCGCAAATTGACTTTTAAAGGAGTGGTAAATCCATATCAAATAGCGTTTCGTTAATTAGCATAACATCATATTTTTTTCTTTGAATAAAGAATCTGATGACGACGTCAAAAGTAGTTGCATTTGAAAGTGTATAACCTGCTTTTGCAAGAAGATTTTGCGTTTCTTCAAGGTCAAGTTCTAATGCAATGCAAAATGCTATAGCGGTGTTTTTACTTGGTTTCCAATCGGGATTAGAGATAAGTTTATGCCAAGTTTGTTTACTTGCGTTAGCCTTTTTATAGGTATCAACGTCGTTAAGACCTTTAGCATCAATAATGGAAAGTAGCGTTTCAGAAAAGCCTTTGTCCATATTCTCAATCATATCGGGAAGACTAACGTCAGAGCAAGCGCGAATAGAACAACAGGGAAGTTCGTTAATGAACATGCTATGGTTCATATTAGCGTTATAATACTTAGGAATATCCCTTTGGCTAAAATTGTCGTCTATATATGAAAGAATTTCAAGTTTAAGAGACTTGCTTGTTTCATAAGAAGACTTATCGTAAACTACGAGATAAACGAGAAGTTCGTTGCTATAAAGGAATTCGTTTATAACTTTAATAGCAATTTTCAGTACTTTATCTTTAGGGAACTCGTAAGTGCCGGAAGAGATTAGGGGGAAGGCAACGGATTTACAACCGAAATCTCTTGCGAGAATTAAAGATTCTCTATAGCAAGACTCAAGTGCCTCAATTTCTCCGTAGTTTCCACCTCTCCACCAAGGGCCTGCAGTGTGTATTACGTACTTAGCCTTAAGGTCAAAACCTGCGGTGATTTTTGCACTACCAATATCAAGATATCCAAGTTTTTTGCAAGCCTCTTGAAGACGGGGACCTGCGCTTTTGTGTAATGCATAGTCAATACCCCCACCGGGTTCAAAAAATTCGTTAGTGGGGTTTACGATGGCATCTGCCTTAACCATTAAGATGTCTTGACGTATAATTTTTAAAGGCATAATTAAAAGGAAGCCACCCAAAGGTGGCTTTAATTAAATTCTTCCCGAGAAATCGCAGTCCGTGGTAATGTAGTCAACACCGAGCCACATAAAATGACGTACGACAGCAAGACTATTGACCGTCCATAAATTGACTTCGTGTCCCATCTTATGAGCCTTACGGATAAGGTATCCGGGGCAGAAGATATACATCAAGTCAATGTCGTAACCTTTTTTCAAGAATGCTCTACCACTTGCAGGGTATCTACCAAGAACTTGCATTCTTATTTTTTTGTTTATAGAGCGAAGACGAGCCATATTCATATAATGGAAGGAAATGAATACTACGTTTTCAATGCCGATAATTTCTTCAACAATTTTAATAAGATCCTTTAATTGATTACGGCTTGGAATACATTTAAGTTCAATTACAGGCACCTTGTCGCCACCCTTACAAATTCTAAGGTAGGTTTCAAAAGGACATATGAAACTTTCGCCTTCAATCTTTGCGCTACCAATCTTATTTAAGTTCATAGGTAACTTTAGGGCTTCCTCAAGGGTTATTTTGGAAACCGAAACAGTTTCATCTGCGAATGGATTATTGTCATGACAGCAAACCCATTTTTGGTCAGAAGTGAACCAAACGTCGGTTTCAATACCCCAGTAGAATGGGCTATCTGCAGCGGCCTTAAAGGACTTTTCGCTATTTTGGTAATAGATGCTTGAAAGTCCGCGATGAGCAATAAATCTTGTCATAGTAAAAACCTTCCTTTTAATCTTGAATATATTTTAGCGCAATTTCAGTCGCTTTTGCAACTATTTCAACGCAAGGACGTTTTTGATAATATTTATCCGTCCTTTCGCTTGGTACGGGTGAAGTATCGTTTGCATCGGCTTTAATTAGGTTACGGCAAACGTAAGAGCCAAACTCACTTTCAAACTCTTCAATAGCATTTCTTGCGAAAGCATACATTTCCGTTTTGCTCATTTCTTTGTGTTTATAACCTATAATCATTAGCATACCACTAACGGCACCACACACTTCTCTTAGTCTACAAAAACCACCGCCAAACGGGTTTGCGAGAGCCTTTGCGTCTTCAACGCTAAGTCCCACTTTTTCGCTTAGCGACATGGCAACTGCTTGTGCGCAGTTATAACCTTCAAGGAAAATATCTTTTGCTTTTTGTACGTAGTCCATAGTATTTTTACTTAATTGAATAGAGAAGGTCGGCATAGGTTGGGAATGGCCAATCGTTTTTGTCAACCAGTCCTTCTAATTTATCGCAAGTTGCTCTAAGTTTTTCCATATCATCAAAGACGTATTCTCTAAAGAATTTTGCAATTTCAAGAGCGTTGTCGCCTTTGTTCGTCTTAAGAGTATGACTTTCAAGACGATGTATTTCTTCATAAAGACTCTTTGCAAGCATACTTAGTCTATTGATAAGGTCTGTTTCCACACTTCTATCTATGCTTTCGTCAAGGTGCTTTTTGTTAAGAGCCATATCAACGAGTTTTCTTTCGTAAGCAAGCACGGAAGGAAGAATTTGTTTTTTAGCCATTTCAAGCATGGTTAACGCTTCAATGTTAATGGTCTTTGAGTATAATTCAAGCAATATTTCCGTACGAGATATAATTTCACTTCTTGAAAGGACGCCGTGTTTTTCAAGAAGAGCAACGTTCTTTTCATCCGTGAAGTGAGGAAGTGCATCGGGGGTTGAAGTGAAATTTGAAAGACCACGTCTTTCAGCCTCTTCCACCCATTCTTTTGAGTAGGAATTTCCGTTGTAGATAATTCTTTTATGTTTCTTATAAGTTTTTGCAATGAGTTCAGTTAGTGCCTTGTTGAAGTCTTCAGCCTTTTCAAGCACGTCTGCGAATTGAGCAAGGGATTCTGCAACTATAGTGTTAAGAATATAATTTGTGCAGGCAATACTGAAACTTGAACCAAGCATACGGAATTCAAACTTATTACCGGTAAAAGCAAGGGGAGAAGTACGGTTTCTATCGGTAGTATCGCGTGGGAATGATGGAAGAACGGAAACACCAAGTAGCATATTTGACTTCTTCTTGCCCTTGTAAGTTGCGCCTTTTTGAACGGCTTCTAAGATATCGGTAAGTTCGTCGCCCAAGAAAATTGAAATTATTGCAGGAGGCGCTTCGTTAGCACCAAGACGATGGTCGTTACCTGCACTTGCTGCGCTTAGGCGAAGAAGATCTTGATATTCATCAACGCCCTTGATAACTGCCGTTAGGAATAGTAAGAATTGAGCGTTTTCGTGTGGTGTTTCGCCCGGCTCAAGAAGATTTATGCCGTTGTCAGTTGAAAGGGACCAGTTGTTATGTTTACCACTTCCGTTAACTGCCTCAAATGGTTTTTCGTGTAAAAGACAAACCATACCGTGTTTTTGAGCAAGGCTCTTCATCAATTCCATAGTAATTTGGTTTTGATCGGTAGCAAGGTTTACGGTAGTGAATAAGGGTGCAAGTTCGTGTTGAGCAGGAGCAGCCTCGTTATGTTTGGTTTTTGAAAGCACGCCAAGACGCCATAATTTGTCGTCAAGGTCTTTCATAAATGCAGATATACGGTGTTTGATAGCGCCAAAGTAATGGTCTTCCATTTCCTGACCCTTTGGTGGTTTTGCACCGAACAAAGTTCTACCTGAATGTATGATATCCAGTCTTGTTTCAGCAACCTTTTTGTCAATTAAGAAATATTCTTGCTCAGCGCCTACGGTTGCGTTAACTTTGGTAGCAGTGTTGTTGCCAAAGAGTTTTAGTATTCTCAATGATTCCTTGTTTAGGGCTTCCATAGAACGGAGTAAGGGAGTCTTTTTGTCAAGAATTTCTCCGCCGTAAGAGCAAAAAGCAGTTGGAATACAAAGACTTCCATCTTTAAGGAAAGCGTATGAAGAAGGGTCCCAAGCAGTGTAACCACGAGCCTCAAAAGTTGCTCTTAGACCGCCACTTGGAAAACTGCTTGCGTCAGGCTCGCCTTTAATGAGAGCCTTGCCGTTAAACTTCATAATAACTTCCCCATTCTTGTTGATGTCAAGGAAACTATCGTGTTTTTCTGCAGTAATGCCCGTCATAGGTTGGAACCAATGGGTATAGTGAGTAGCACCGTTTTCAAGCGCCCAATCCTTCATTTGAGAAGCAATTTCATTTGCGATTTCAATGGTTAAAGGAGTACCCATTTCAATGGTTTTTCTAAGAGCGTTATAGGTCTCGGGAGAGAGCCTTTCTTTCATAACTTTGTCATTAAAAACTTTCGTGCCGAAAATTTCTTTAATGTCGGTTGCCATTTCGTTACCTCTTACGGACTAAAATATTTATTTTACTATACCATAATCTATGTAACTTAGTCAAATAATAAGTAAATTATTTACGCGCGCAGGCGCAAAATATTTGTTACTTTTTCGCTGTCGTGTTATAATTTAGGTATGAAAGTACTATTTAGAATTGGAAAAGAAGCAAAGAAATATATGAAATACTACGTAGTTGGTATTCTTGCAGTAATATTTACCACTGCAGTCAACCTAACTGCGCCAAGGTTACTCTCACAAATGACGGGTATAGTATCTGCCGGTGTAGATGAAAAAGGCTTAGAAACCATACTCGTACTTGCAGTAGCAATTCTTGGACTATACGCAATAAAATTGGTATGTAGATTTTTGTCAACCTATATGCTACATATAGCGGCGTGGCGACTCGTTAACAATATGCGTGTAAAGGTATACGACCATATACAATCCTCTTCCATGAGTTATTTTAGTGATAAACAAACGGGAGATTTATTATCGCGCGTTGTAAACGATACGGCTAATTTTGAAATGTTGTATGCACACGTTATTCCTGAAAGCATAACCAACGTTATAACCTTTGTTGGTGTTCTTACGATGCTACTTACCATCAACTGGAAACTTGCTTTACTTGCAATGATAATAGTACCTTTCGTTGGGGCTGCAGGAATATATTATTCAAAGAAGGTACGTCCCAATTTTAGAAAGGCTCAAAAGGTAACGGGTGAGATATCTGCAGAGATGCAAGATAATTTTTCAGGCATACACGAAATTCAAGCGTTCGGTCAAGAAGAAAAGGAACACGCCGACGTAAAGAGTTCAACTGACAAACATAGCGTAGCAATTATCAACGCGTTGAAGATATCCGGTTTTTTCCATCCACTAATTGAGTTTACTTCATCACTTGCAACGGTGCTTGTAGTAGGCGTAGGTGGATACCTTGCCTATCAAAATGCAATGGACGTAGAATCCGTTGTTGCATTCTTACTTTATTTGTCTCTTCTTTTTGCACCTATTGAAGGTCTTGGAAGGCTTGCTGAAAACGCACAAACTGCGAGAGCATCAGGTGAGCGTGTCCTTGAAATTTTGGATACTCCAATTGAAATTAAAGACAAAGAAGGCGCTATTGATATAGGTAGAGTAAAGGGCGACATTGAGTTTAAAAACGTATCGTTTAGTTATCTTGACGGCATTCCCGTACTAAAGGACGTCTCCTTTAGTTGTAAGGCAGGTCAAACTATCGCGCTCGTGGGTGCAACAGGCGCAGGTAAGACTACCATTACCCAACTGATACCACGTTTTTACGAACCCAACTCAGGCGAAATTCTTATTGACGGACACAACGTTCAAGACCTAACTATCAAGTGTTTAAGGTCAAATATTGCCCCTGTTTTACAAGATACGTTCTTGTTTAACGGCAGTGTTGCAGACAATATAAAGTATGCAAAACCAACTGCGAATATGGAAGAAATTGTATCTTCTGCTACCAAAGCCTGCATAAATGATGAAATTCTCCAAATGCCTGAAGGGTATGAAAGTAAGGTTGGAGAAAGGGGGTTGAAACTTAGTGGTGGACAAAAACAAAGAATAGCAATTGCTCGTGCTATGCTTAGGGAAGCCCCCATTATCATATTAGACGAAGCGACTGCATCGGTTGATAGCACTACTGAAAAGCAAATACAAAGTGCAATAAATTCTCTTTGTGGCAATCACACCGTAATTGCAATTGCACATAGGCTTTCCACCATAAGAAACGCCGACCAAATTCTTCTCATTGAAGACGGCGTAGTCGTTGAAAGAGGTACGCATTACGAATTACTTGCACAAAACGGAAAATATAAGAAGTTACACGACCAAACGATGTAATAAATTACCTATTGCATTTTGCGCGCACGTGTGATAATATAATTTATATTAAATATTAAGGAGAACAACTATGGCAAAGTATCAAATTAAACAAAAATATTTTGCACTAAACGACTCTTTTGTTGTTACTGACTCAAGTGGTGCAGCTC
>JAZQVF010000089.1:0-5255 GCA_045631675.1 Candidatus Stercoripulliclostridium sp. | reverse complement strand
TTGTCATTTTAAGATCAGTGCCAACGATGTCGATTATCTTACTTGCATTAATTTGGATGAGTGCCAAAACTGCGCCAATTTTGATTGCATTCCTAATTTTATTCCCACAACTATATGCATCGTTTTTGTCTGCACTTAATGGTGTTGGTGATGAATTAGTTGAAATGGCAAAAGCATTCAAAGTACCTTTAAAAAATAGAATTTTGGGTCTATACTTTCCCACTGTTTTACCTGCATCCTTAGATGCTATGAAGGCAAACGTTTCACTTTGTGTTAAGGTTACAATAGCAGGGGAAGTTTTGGCACAAACTGCAAATTCCATGGGAATATATATGCAAATATCAAAGATTTATTTTGATACTGCAGAATTATTGGGATGGACGGTAATGGCTGTAATTTTGAGTTATGCTTTGGAAGGCGTTTTTTCTTTAATTAAACTTTTCGTTTTGAGGTGGAAAAGATGAAAATAGTTAACGTAAGTCAATCCTATGACGAAAAGCATATATTCCGTAACTTTAGTTACGAGTTTCCTAATGGAAAAATCACTGCGATTATGGGTGGCTCAGGTGTTGGGAAAACCACCTTACTTAAAATTATTGCAGGTTTAACAAACTACACTGGCGAGATTCAAAAAGAGGGAGAAATTTCATACGTATTTGGGGAAACTTCATTGATTCCATCGTTAACCGTAAGACAAAACTTGAATTTTGCAGTTTCTCACGTTATCCCTTGCAAAGAAGAGAGAGAAACGTTAATAAAGGACATACTCGCTGAAGTAGAATTGATTGATGAAATTGATAACTATCCGCATCAACTTTCAACAGGTATGGCACAAAGAGTTTCAATTGCAAGAGGATTTTTATATCCATCATCTACGATTATAATGGACGAGCCATTTAGGGGGCTTGATACTGCACTTAAAACGAAACTTGAAAAATTGCTCCTTAAATTGCTCTCAAAAGACAAAAAGACGGTTATTTTTATTACCCATGACGTAACAGAGGCCGTTCTTATTGCTGATAAAGTTATTGTCGTTGATGGACGTCCTATTGAAGTAAAGGGAGAAATTGAAATTAATCTTCCTCAAGAAGAAAGAACGCTTTCTAACGAGATTGTTTCTAAAAGTGGTGAACAACTTTTAACATTTTTACAAAATCATTGATTATTTAAGCCGCGAGTCGGCTTTTTTTATTGACTAAATTACTTTTATAAAGTAATATATTTACGTATGGTTATATTAGGCATTGACCCTGGTTATGGGATTTTAGGTTTTGGCGTCATTGAAACAGATGGCGTGCATCACAAGGCTATTGCATACGGCGCAATAGAGACACCTAAATTGTCAAGATTTCCAATGAGGCTTAAGTATATTGGAGACCAAATTTCAGGGTTGATTTCTCACTATAAACCTGATGCTGTTGCCGTTGAAGAACTATTCTTTCAAAATAACCAAAAGACTGCAATTATGGTAGCGGAAGCAAGAGGTGTTGTTTTATTCGTTGCTGAAAGCAAAGGTATTCCATTGTTTGAATATACGCCAATGCAAATTAAACAAGCAACAACCGGATACGGTAGGGCAGAAAAACATCAAATACAAGAAATGGTAAAAATGCTTTTAGGTCTTAACAAAATACCTAAACCTGACGATGCAGCCGACGCATTAGCAGTTGCAATTACTCACGCACAAACCAACCCAAGACTTGGAAACTTTGGAGTTAAATAATGTATTCTTATATTTCAGGACAATTAGTAAATATTGAAAATCACTTCGTTACCTTGGACGTAGGTGGAATAGGCTATGAAATTGCTTGCTCTACTAATACTTTGACTCAATTGCCAAGAAGCATGGGTGAAAAGGTTAAACTTTACACTTATTTGTACGTAAGAGAGGACGAAATGAGCCTTTATGGTTTTTTAACTCGTGAAGAAAAGGCTTTGTTCTTAAAACTTATTACAATAAGTGGAATCGGTCCCAAAGCATCTATTGGAATACTTTCTGGAATGAAACCCGAGGCTCTCGCAGTTGCTATCGTAACCGGTGATATAAAGTCAATTGCTAAAATTAAGGGTGTAGGTAAGAAAACTGCTGAGAGAGTCGTTTTAGAACTTCGCGAAAAACTTTCTTCTCAGGAAACCGACTTCTTTACAGGAGAAACTCAAGTTGCCGTCGTAGGACTTGACAACCTTTCTCAAGAAGCAATTACTGCACTTAAATCACTTGGATGTACTCAAAACGAGGCCGTTTCACTTGTTTCTTCAGTTCGTAATCAATGCGATACTCTTGAAGAACTTATCTTACTTGCATTAAGGAGAATGGATAAATGATTGATAATTTTGGAACTTATAATCCCGATGATTATTCAAGTTATGCAGTTAACGAACACGTAACTTCTCCCGATGAATTGCCTACTGACGTAAACGATAATATTCTTCGTCCCACAACGTTAGACGAATACGTTGGTCAAGATAAAATTAAGGAAAACCTTAGAGTATTTATTGCAAGTGCTAAACAAAGAGGGGAGGCGCTTGATCACGTTTTACTATATGGTCCTCCTGGACTTGGAAAAACTACTCTTTCCAAAATTATTGCAAATGAAATGGGTGTTGAAATCAAGTCAACGAGTGGTCCTGCGTTTGAAAAGAATGCAGAACTTGTTGCAAATCTAACGAATTTGCATGGAAACGCAGTGTTCTTCGTTGATGAAATTCATAGATTGAATAGAACTACTGAAGAATTATTGTACCCTGCAATGGAAGATTTCGTTGTTGACTTCACCTTAGGTCAAGGTCCTTCCGCTCGTTCGGTAAAACTCAATATTGAGCCATTTACTCTCGTAGGCGCAACAACTAAAGCAGGTAATATTAGTGCGCCTTTACGCGATAGATTTGGTATTATTTGCCGCTTAGAACTTTATACCCCTGAACAACTTGCTTTAATAGTTAGAAGGAGTGCTAAAATTTTAAACGTTTCTATTGATGATAAAGCTTGCTTAGAAATTGCCTCACGCTCAAGAGGTACTCCTCGTATTGCAAATAGACTTCTTAAACGCGTTCGCGATTTCGCTCAATACGAAGGTAGTGAAACTATTACCGTTGATATTGCCGATAGGGCATTACTAAGGCTTGAAGTAGATAAACTTGGACTTAACAACGTTGATAGAACGATACTTTCTACTATGATTGATAAGTTTGACGGTGGGCCCGTAGGCCTTGATACTTTAGGTGCTGCAACGGGTGAAGAGCCTTCAACGATAGAAGACGTTTACGAGCCATTCTTAATGCAACTTGGTTTCATTGCGCGTACTCCACGTGGTAGAATTTGTTTAAAGGGTGCATACGAACATATGGGTGTACCTTATGGCAAAAAGCACGAAGAGAGAAATCTTTTAAATTGGCAAAATGGAGAAAATAATGGTTAATTTACTAGATACTTCTTCTTATTTTTACGAATTGCCTGAAGAATTGATTGCTCAAACGCCTGCAACACCAAGAGATTCCTCAAGACTTCTCCATTACGATAGGGAAAGTGGCTTAGTTCAACATAAAATTTTCAAAGATATAAGCGGTATTTTGAAGAAAGGGGATCTTCTCGTAATCAATAACACTAAAGTTATCCCTGCAAGAATATTCGGCTTTGACGATAAGGGTAGAGAATATGAAATTCTTCTACTCAAAAGATTAAATTATACCGATTGGGAAGTAATTTTGAAACCTGCTCGCAAGGCGAAAATAGGTTCCCAGATTGTTATAAACGAGGAACTTAAACTCACTATTAACGAGATTAAGCCTGAAAACGGTGTTAGAGTAATCTCTTTTATATTTGATGGTGTTTTTGAAGACATTCTTGACAGAGTAGGAAATATGCCTCTGCCACCTTATATAACGGAAAAACTTCAAGACAAGACAAGGTATCAAACCATTTACGCCAAGCACGATGGCTCTGCCGCTGCACCTACTGCAGGATTGCACTTTACAAGTGAAGTTTTTGATGCATTAAAGGAAAGAGGGGTTGAAATCTGCGAAGTTTTGTTGCACGTTGGATTAGGTACTTTTAGGCCCGTAAAAACCAACAATATTCTTGAGCACAAAATGCACGAAGAATATTATAAAGTAAGTGAAGAATCGGCTGAAAAGATAAATAATGCAATTAAAGAAGGTAGGAGAGTTATTGCAGTTGGTACTACTTCCGTGCGTACTTTAGAAAGCGCATCTACTGAAGAGGGCTTTATTAAAGCAGGTGAAGGAAATACTCAAATCTTTATCTATCCAGGATATAAGTTTAAAATCGCAAAAGGTCTTATAACTAATTTCCATTTACCAGAAAGCACTTTAATTATGCTTGTTTCTGCTCTAATCGGTAGAGATAAGACACTTGAAATTTATAATTTAGCCGTCAAGGAAAGATATAGATTCTTTAGTTTTGGCGACTCTATGATATTACTTTAGAAGAGGTAACGATGTTTAAATATGAAGTTATAAAAGAATGTAAACAAACCGGTGCAAGAATTGGTAAATTTACCACCCCTCACGGTGTGATAGAAACACCGGTTTTTATGCCCGTTGGCACGCTTGGTACCGTAAAGGCTCTTTCTCCCGAGGAAGTTGCTGAGGCTGGAAGTCAAATTTTGCTTTCAAATACTTACCATTTATATTTGCGTCCTGGTCATGAAATCGTAAGGCAAGCAGGTGGACTACACAAATTTATGAATTGGAATAAACCTATACTTACCGATAGTGGTGGTTTCCAAGTTTTCAGTCTTTCTACTTTGCGTAAAATTACTGATGAAGGCGTTATGTTCCATAGCCATAGAGATGGTTCTAAACACTTTTTACGTCCTGAAGATGCAATTGAAATTCAAAAGGCTCTTGGCTCAGATATTATGATGGCTTTTGACGAGTGTACTGCAGCCGATACCAATTATAGAAAATCAAAAGAGGCTTTAGAAAGAACTATTAAATGGTTGGGTAGATGTTCTGAAGTTGCCAAAACGACTGAAAATCAAATACTATTCCCTATAATTCAAGGTAATATGTATGCTGATTTAAGAAGAGAAAGTTTGGAGCGCACCGTTCCTTATGCAAAGTGTGGTATTGCTATTGGTGGGTTATCAGTTGGGGAAGAAAAACCCGTAATGTACGATATGCTTGACACTCTTAAAGACCTTTATCCTAAGGATATGCCACGCTATTTAATGGGTGTTGGTAGCGCAGACTGCATTGTGGAAGGTGTAATTAGGGGCATTGACATGTTTGAC
>JAZQVF010000088.1:0-3022 GCA_045631675.1 Candidatus Stercoripulliclostridium sp. | reverse complement strand
AGCGTTCGTCCTGAGCCAGGATCAAACTCTTTAGTTCAATCTTAGCTTAAAACTTCTCTTTTACTAGCGTAAAAATTTGAAGCATTTAATTCTCAAAAAAATTAACTGTCTTTAAAAAAAGACTTTTGTGTGTTTAGTGTTTTAAAACACTTAATTCTCGCTTCTTACTGTCTGTTCAATTTTCAAGGTACATTCAAACTGTCCATCGCGGACAGCCTTTATATAATATACCAAAAGATTTTTAGTGTCAACAAATTTTTTATAATTTTTTAAAAATTTTTTAATTTATTTTTTCCACACTCTTTCGGTCTATTTCAAGGTGCTAATTCTCCACCCGTTTTCCAAGCGGAATGGACATATTTTACACTATATAAATGGCGGTGTCAATCTTTTAAATTAACAATATTATTTTATGCGCTTGCGCGTGTGCATACGCGTATACGCCCATTCGTTGCAGTAAAATAAAACAAGGGCTTTCGCCCTTGCTCCATTTTTATTCTTCTTGACTAAATTCGTCCTTGCCTACGCCACAAAGGGGGCAAACGAAATCTTCGGGAAGATCACTCCAAGCACATGCTTCAATGCCATTGTCAGCGTCACCGATTGCTTCATCAAAAACCCAGCCACAAACGTCACATACGTATTTCATTGTTGTTCCTCCATTTAATTTATTTTTTCAAAATCTACTACTCCGTGCTTGCACAAAGGGCAGACGATATCATCAGGTAGAGTTGCGCCTTCATAGACGTAACCACATATTTTGCAAACGAAACCAACCTTACCATCAGTTTCGGGCTTTGGCTTTACGTTTGCATGGTAGTAAGCATAGGTCATCGTTTCTCTATCTGATATAACCCTTGCTTCCGTTACTGAGCAAATGAACATACCGTGAGTGTCCATATCAACGTATTTTTCCACCTTAAGTGACATGAATGAGTTGATGTTTCGTGGTAGGAAAATTAAACCGTTATCTGAACGCAATGGCTCGCAACCTTCAAATTTATCCACGTTTCTACCACTTTGGAAACCAAACTTTTCAAACACTTGGAAAGGTGCATCTACCGTCAAGGTGTTTACGTTCATCTTGCCGGTTTGTTTAATTACGTGGTGTGAATAATTTGCCTTATTGATAGTTACGGCTACCCTATTGGGAGTATCGGTTACCTGAGTTACGGTATTTACGATTAATCCATTGTCTTTTTTACCGTCGTTAGAGGTTACCACGTAAAGTCCGTAGCCAATGTTAAACAACGCACTCATATCACTCTTGTTTGCAGTTTCATCTCTTCTTGCAAGGTATTCACGAGAAAGTTCTTCAGCAAGTGCTTCTATTTGTGCAGTGCTTTCTTCACTTAAGGAAGACATAATTTTAACGGTATTGTCGGTATAGGTTAGATTTTTGCTCTTTTCAAACATACCTTTCATAACCTTTGTTGCCATTGGCGCCCACGAGCCGTTTTCAATGAATGCTATGGTGCGATTTTGATAGTTTCTCTCCGTTAGGTGGTTTATAAACTCACGCATAAATGGGAAGATTTCTGCATTATAGGTGGTTGTGGCAAGCACTAATTTACCATATCTAAACGCATCTTCTACCGCCTCTGCCATATCGCATCTTGCAAGGTCGTTTACAACTACCTTTGGACATCCGTTTGCCTTTAACTTTTCTTCAAGAAGCATAACCGCTTTTTTGGTGTTGCCGTAAACTGAAGTATAAGCAATTACAATGCCGTCTGATTCCACTTGATAGGATGACCAAGTGTTATATAGATTGATATAATATCCAAGATTGTCACTTAGTACCGGTCCGTGCAAGGGGCAAATAATGTCTATTTCAAGAGTAGATGCCTTCTTGAGAAGATTTTGTACTTGTGCGCCGTATTTACCTACTATACCTATATAATATCTTCTTGCTTCACAAGCCCAATCTTCTTCTACGTCAAGCGCGCCAAATTTGCCAAAACCGTCTGCTGAAAATAGAACCTTGTCCGTTGAATCGTAGGTAACGATTACTTCAGGCCAGTGAACCATTGGTGCCGTTACAAAGGTAAGATTATGCTTACCAAGTGAAAGAGTTGAGCCTTCACCTACCACTATCCTATTATCTTCAAAATCGGTACCAAAAAAGTTTTTCATCATTTGGAAGGCTTTTTGTGATGATACCACTTGAGCATTAGGATATACCTTAATAAAATTAAGGATATTTGCAGAATGGTCAGGCTCCATATGTTGTACAATAAGGTAGTCGGGATTTCTATTGCCCAATACGTTTTGAATGTTGTCAAGCCATTCGTGAGTAAAATTAGCGTCAACGGTATCCATAATGGCAATCTTTTCATCAATGATTGCATAGGAATTGTACGACATACCGTTAGGAACGTCGTATTGACCTTCAAATAAGTCAATTTTATGATCATTTACACCTATATATTTAATATCGTTTGTTATTTTCATATATATCCCCTTTGATATATTTCCAATTATATTATAACATAATTTATTTTATAAGTGAATAGCCTACTCCAAAATTTTCCCATCGGTTGTAATTGTTACTACTTGCCAGGGAATAAATTTGTCACTATCCTTCAAAGCCCTCTTTACTGCGTTTTCTATTCCACCACAGCAAGGCACCTCCATCCTTACCACCTTAACGCTCTTGATTTCGTTGTTTTTAATGATTGTTAGTAGCTTGTCGTAATAGTCGCCTTCATCAAGCTTTGGGCACCCTATTAGCGTTATATGGTTTCTTATAAAGTCGTTATGAAAGTTGCCATAGGCATAAGCCGTGCAGTCTGCCGCGATGAGAAGATTGGCGCCGTCAAAGTATGGTGCGTGGGGTGGCACGAGCTTGATTTGACAGGGCCATTGCATGAGCTCGCTTTGCGCTACGCCTACCCTTCCTACCTCCTTGTGCTCTCTCGTCATGCTCTTTACGCTCATGCCGGGGCACCCACAGGGAAGGGGCTTTTCTTGCTCTTTCTTAGCTTCAAGAGCTGCTTTTTCGTCGTAAGCCGGAGCTTCC
>JAZQVF010000087.1:0-3945 GCA_045631675.1 Candidatus Stercoripulliclostridium sp. | reverse complement strand
GACTGGAACGAAGAAGGCGCAATCTCTGCAGCGCAAGGTGAAACCGGCAAGGCTTATGCTAACACTACCGACTGCTACTACACCAAGGCAGACATCAGTATCTGGGGCGCATGGAACTATTACGGCACCTTGAGATTCGTATCAGTTACCGCAGGCAACTATTAAAAATTAAACGCAATAAAAGAAGGACCGCAAGGTCCTTTTTTTGTTGTAAAAAACAATGCATTTAACTAAAAAGTTTAGTAATACTAAACAAAAATAAGTTTACTAAAATTAAACAAAAATATTGACATCAGTAATCATCGTTGATATTATATAGTTAAGATGCGCGTGTATGCGCGCTCAAAGGGAGAAAATATGGATATTGGTAACAAAATTAAATCAATAAGGCTTCGTAGGGGGCTTACGCAAGAAGAACTTGCAATGCGTTCCGAGTTAACGAAGGGATATATCTCTCAACTTGAAAACGACCTTGCATCCCCATCAATAGCCACCCTTATTGACATCTTGAACGTACTTGGCGTAACGCCACAATCATTCTTTGCAGAAGAAAAGGAAGAGCAGGTTGTTTTTGGTAAAAACGACTACTTTCTTTCACAAAACGGCTCGGGCGAGGCAACTTGGCTAATACCCAATTCGCAAAAGAATGATATGGAGCCCATTCTTCTCGTACTACCTGAAGGTGGGGAATCCGACGTAAGATATCCCTTTGAGGGAGAAGAATTCGGTTACGTATTAGAAGGTCGTATTTCCGTTGTAACCGATGGCAAGGAACACGTAGCAAAGCGAGGCGAGGCGTTCTATATTGACGGCGCACGCGAGCATAAGATAGTAAACGTAGGCACGAAAGAAGCAAAAATTATCTGGGTAACCACTCCAAGTAACTTTTAGAGGTACACTATGAGCAAGCAAACCAAAGACGTAATTATTGAGTTAAAGAACGTTCACAAGGACTATGACGGCAAGCCCGCGGTTAAAAACGTAAGTTTTTCCGTTAAACGTGGTGAATTCGTAACTTTCCTTGGACCTTCAGGCTGTGGTAAATCAACCACTCTCCGTATGATAGCAGGCTTTGAAAAGCCTACGAGCGGTACCGTTTATTTTAACGGCAAGGATATTACGGAAATACCTCCACACCTTCGCCCTGTAAATACCGTATTCCAAAAATACGCCCTTTTCCCACACTTAAACGTATTTAATAATATTGCTTTTGGTTTAAAACTCAAAAAGATACCAACGGGTGAAACCTTCAAAGACAAAAAGGGAAATCTTTATGAAAAGTTGAGAAAACTTACCAAGGAAGAGATTAAGGAAAAGGTAAACAATATTCTCAAACTCGTTGACCTTGAAGATTACGGTCATCGTAACGTTAACAGCCTTTCAGGTGGTCAACAACAACGTGTAGCAATTGCACGCGCACTCGTTAACGAGCCCGAAGTTTTGCTCCTTGACGAGCCTCTCGGCGCGCTTGACTTAAAGATGAGAAAGGACATGCAAATTGAACTTATGAATATGCATAAGAAGATAGGCATTACCTTCGTTTACGTTACCCACGACCAAGAAGAAGCGCATACGATGAGTGATACCATCGTAGTTATGAAAGACGGTGTAATACAACAAATTGCAAACCCACAAAAGATATACGACGAGCCTGCAAACGCATTCGTAGCAGACTTTATAGGCGAGTCCAACATATTCAGTGGCATTATGAGAAAGGATTGCGTAGTTGAATTCTTTGACAAGGAATTTGAGTGTGTAGACAAAGGGTTCAAGAAAAACGAGCCTATTGACGTTATCATTCGTCCTGAAGACATTTACGTACTTCCCAAAGACAACCAAGCATCAATGATGACGGGCAAGGTTGATAGTTGCGTATTCAAAGGCGACCACTTCCAAATCGTAGCGCTCATTGAGGGAAAGGATGAAGTAAACGAACTTCTCATTCACGATAACACCGAAGTTAAAGTAGGGGATGAAATTGGCATTTTCATCAAACCGTTTGACCTACACATAATGCACAAAGCACGCATTATTAACGAAATTGAAACGGAGATGTGGGATGAAGGCGTTGTTGAAATTTGCGGAGGCAAATTCCCCTGTAATTCCACTTTACCCTCAGGCACTCCCGTTAAGGTATCCATTGACTTTGACGACGTAATCGTACACGACGACGAAGAAGACGGCATAATAGGTGGCGAAGTAGTATCTTCCATTTATAAGGGCAGTTACTATCAATGCATTATTCGTGCCGACAACTACTATAACTTCTTCGTTGACACCGACGACGACTGGTTAAAGGGCGATAGAGTAGGCTTATCAGTTGCACCCGATAAGATTATCATTGAACAAATTGAAAGAAAGGACGAAGAATAATGAAGTTTAAAGATTTACCAAAGAAAGCGGTAGATAAGGTAAAGAATTTTAGGCTTACGAGAAGAGTCTTCGCTTATCCTTATATACTCTTTTTACTACTATTCGTAGTAACACCGCTTGTAATAGTACTTGTAAACGCCTTTTTGACGGAGCCTGAAGGTGGTAAACTAACCATTGAAAACTTCGTTTCTCTTGCAACTGACGGCTCAAGTTTAAAGGTACTTGGCACGTCAATAGTAGTTGGCATAGTAACTACGCTAATATGCCTACTTCTCGGCTATCCCGTTGCATATATCCTTGCTAAGTGGAAGAGTGGAAGCATAATCGTTTTGCTATTCATACTTCCAATGTGGGTAAACTTCCTAATTCGTACTTACGCACTACAAACTATATTTGAAAATATAGGAGTAACGCTTGGTATGGGTACGGTAATATTCGGTATGGTTTATAACTTTATACCCTTTATGATAATGCCGTTACACACGACTATAAGCAATATTGACAAGTGCTATAAGGAAGCCGCGCAAGACTTAGGCGCAAGCCCCGTAACCACCTTCTTTAAGTCCACTTTACCACTTTCTTTACCGGGAATTATAAGTGGCATAACGATGGTTTTCATTCCAACAATAAGTGCTTTTGCGATCTCGCAACTACTATCCAACAATAGTATCATATTGTTTGGCGACTCCATCAACTTGAAGTTTGAAAACAAGTTATACGGTGTAGGCTCGGTTATGAGTTTAATTATGCTTGCACTCGTACTTATTTCCAACTTCTTTATGAATAAAATCAACAAAGGGGAGGCAGCGAAGAATCTATGGTAAGAAAAATTGCTGAAAAAGGTTATATCTTCCTAATGCTTGGCATTCTTTATGCACCCATTTTGATGATTATAATCTATTCATTCTCCAACACCAATAACTTTACTTTCCCTGATGGTTTTACCTTTGAGGCATACGTACAACTCTTTACCAATGCTCCAAAGAAACTATGGGATAGTTTACTCAACACCATAATTATTGCAGTAGTGTCAAGCGTGCTTTCCACCCTTATAGGCTCCATTAGTGCAGTAGGTATTTACTACCTAAAGCCCAAAGCAAGAAGGATAGTTGAAAATGTAAACCAACTACCAATCATCAACTCAGAGATAGTTATGGCAGTTTCTTTAATGTTGTTCTTTGCAACGTTTGGGTTCCCACAAGGCTACGTTAGGTTAATTATAGGACACGTTTCTTTCTGTACACCTTACGTAATTTTGTCTGTAATGCCAAGGCTTATGCAAATGGATCCCAACATCTACGAAGCAGCCCTTGACCTTGGTGCTAACCCCGTTAAGGCACTCTTTAAGGTAATACTTCCAACCATTTTACCCGGCATTATTAGTGGCTTTGCAATGGCGTTTACCATCTCCCTTGATGACTTCATCATCACTCAACTAAACAAGGGTGCATCAACGGGTATTGACACGCTTTCTACCTACCTATATAGTTCACTACGTAATGCCGCAGGCTTGAAACCCTTCTGGCTACCCGTATTCAGTATCATTATCGTAGTTGTAGTTTTCGTAGTGCT
>JAZQVF010000086.1:0-3136 GCA_045631675.1 Candidatus Stercoripulliclostridium sp. | reverse complement strand
TTTGCAGACCTTACTACTGCTCTTGAAAACGTAAGTACGGGTGTCGTAACCGATGCGCTTTTCTTATTCCCCGTAGGTAGTGCAGTAGCACAGGTTATTATGGGATTTATAAGTGATATAAAGGGTAGAAAAACTGCCGCTATCGTTACTGCCGTTAACTGCTTAATATCATTCATACTATTCTCCGTAGGCTCTACCTTTGCTTGGACGCCTTATCTCGTAGGCTTTATGTGTGGCGCTTGCATCGGTAGTTACTATTCCACCAACGACGTAATAATAATGATGATAGGGGAAAGTAGCCCCACTAACTTGCGCTCATCAACTATGTCTGCTCAGTTTATAGTTACTGCCTTAGGCGTAGTAGTTTCCTATGGTGTAAGTTTACCTTTAACTGCCATCTTTGGAAACACCATAGTTGGCATAGTTGCATTCTCTTTACTTGTACCCGGCTTTATTTTAGGACTTGTTGCTCTTTGGAGAAGATGCAACGAAACAAAGGGTATAGATATGGAAACGGTAAAAGGCACGGAGTGGGATTGAAATTAGGCTCCGCCTAATTTCAGTTATATTTGCCTAACGGCAAGTTATATTGCTTGCGCAGTTATATTTCTCTAACGAGAAGTACGTTGGCAAATATAATATAACTTTGGACAAAGTCCAAAATATAACTTTTGCGATAGCAAAAATATAACTATCGCATGCGATAATATAACTAAAAGGAGAATAATTATGAGTGATAGTACTCTAAGGGAGCGCTCAAAAAGCTTTGCAAAAGAAATTGTTTTTCTTTGTAGAGACCTTAAATCAAAGGGTGTTGAAAGGGATTTAGTTAATCAATTATTGCGCTGTGGAACCAGTATTGGAGCCAATATTCATGAGGGACAATACGGACAAGGTATAGCTGATTTTATAAGTAAGTTTGAAATAGCATTAAAGGAATGTCATGAAACGGAATATTGGTTAGAGTTGATATTTGAGGTCGGGGGTATGGAAGAAGCCACCTTTAAGGGTATAAAAAACGAGTGTGGGGCTATACGCCGTATGTTGATTTCATCTTGCAAAACCATGAAAGAGCGTAAGGCAAATATATCAAAAGCCTAATTTCAGTTATATTTGCCTAACGGCAAGTTATATTGCTAACGCAGTTATATTGCTTGCGCAGTTATATTTCTCTAACGAGAAGTACGTTGGCAAATATAATATAACTTTGGACAAAACTTACTATGATTTTGCCGTAAAAGGCAGGAATAATTAATGATTTCTTCAAGCACCACTATTTATAGTGGTGTTTTTTCTTGTAAAAAAAATTTACAAAATTTTACACTTTTTTACGAAAAGTACTTGACAGAACTTTACAGAAAGTGTAAAATAGTGTCAAATCAAGGAGGTCAAAACGATGAAGATAACTGATATGATTTCCATCACCGAATTGTCTCGTCTTCTTAAAAAAACAAGACCAACGGTATACAAATATATTTCCGATTTTGAAAAGGGCAACCTTTCAGCGCTACCTAACTCCGTTAAGAAACTCTTTACGGGAATAAGCAAAGGTAACGTACCCAAAAAGGAAATATACGAGTATTGCGATCACTGGTACGACGACGGCTTTACCGGAACGGAATTTAAAACGAGAGAAGAAAGAAAAAAAGAACCAACGCTTAAAGAGATAGTAAATCTGCTTAAAGCAAACGAAAGGAAAATTAGCCTTTCAAGAGTAAAAGAATTCATTGAGGAGGAACTCAAAAAATGAGAAGCAAGAAAGAGATGAAAATTAAAAATAAAGTTGTTAAAAATCTTAACTACCTTTACTACAAAGGTATAGTCGATGCAATTGAAAAGGATATGGAAAATTCCGAACCCGTTCAAATTGAAAACGATAGAAACGTAATAACCCGTTTTCTTTCATCAATAGTAACGGAAATTGCTAACAACGTTAGAAGAAAAAACACCTTAGAACTTTCAACTGAAAAGGCACAAGCGATTGAAGTATTAAGTAATTTTGAAAAGAGCGTAGATGAAAAAGAACTTGACCTTGCAAAGGACCTTGAAGCATTCAAGAAATATCTCAACAAGAAGATGTTCAAAAAGGATAAGTATAACCTAAAGAGAAATGCTTTTGCTCTTTCATACGTAATGAACGTAGCAAAAGAAAACGATCGTATTGAGGGCTTAGAGGCAGTTTCAAGCGTATTATTTGACGATGCAGGATATATGGCTGATCTCTTCAAAAAGTTTGAAAAGAACTTTTATGGCATCCAAAAACCTGCAGTAGGGGAACTTCAAGCAGGACTTATCGGTGGACTTGGTATTTGGTCACTTAGTGTATTTAGCATCATTCCAATTGCAATTGGTGGTGTAGCAACTTTGGTAAGCCACGTGGCAAATAGAATTGAGATGAAAAAGGCTTTCAAGACCCTTTCTACCGATGAACTTCACGCATATATTGCAATGAAACTTACCCTTATTGAAGAGTCTCGCGAAGTAATGAGTGAAGAAGAATGGAAATCACTCGCTGATGAATTCTTAAAGTATATCTCCAACCTAAGAGGAGATGCAGAATACAATTGGCTCATTGAAAAGGTTGATGGAAAGAGAAACAAAGAACTAATTGAACTTTGCAACCTAACTATTGCTCAACTCTCCAAAATCATCGGCATATAGTAAAACGCGATTATTTAGCGAACAACTTTGTCAAAGGCGAATTTACTCAAGGCGCAGTACCACCGTGTACAGCAACCTTTCGTAAATTCGCCTTTTTCGCGTTCTTCATCTAAATAATCGCGTTTTACCTTGACCTTGTTTAAGAAAGAAATGACTCAAACTTCACTTCTTATAATATCGCGTATTTTAGCGAAATACTTTGAAAAAGTAAAAGAAACCGTCAGGGCGCAGTAGGTCTACTACAGCAACCCCACGGGGGATTGTCTTTTCCGTCGCTCTTCATCTAAATAAACGCGTTTTACCGAAAGTATGTTTTAGAGAGAAGCAATCCAAACTTAAAGACATCCTTGTTTGCGCAATGCAATGAAGCAAAGCCAATTCCGCATTTCGCACTTCGCATTTCATCAAAATATTCTATTTTCTATTTTACTTGCCAAACACCTGTCCTTGTGTTATCATAATGTCATTATGATAG
>JAZQVF010000085.1:0-2222 GCA_045631675.1 Candidatus Stercoripulliclostridium sp. | reverse complement strand
ATAATATAATTTGACATATCGTCCTCCGTAAAATGCAATATATAAGAATTATACTATAAAAGAGCCATTTTGTCCATACGCAATTAAAGTAATTTTGCTATTGAAAATGGGGAGATTTAGTGATATAATCTTAATATCAAGTTCAGGAGGCAACTATGCAAAATCGCATCATTGAAAAAGGCAAACTCTTAGATGAAAACGGCAATATCCGTGAACCAGGTTATGCTAAAGAATATTTACTTGAGTACAATAGAAACGACGTTAAAGCAAAAAAATGGCGTCTTAAAGAATGGGACTATTACTATATAGGCAACTCCGATTACGCACTTTGTTTAACCATTTCCGATATGGGATATCTTGGTGCAATGAGCGCTACCGTTATGGACTTCAAAAAGCCCTCTCAAATTACCAAGAGTAGCGTTTTCTTCTTCCCTATGGGCAAACTACATATGCCTCCTACACCCAACAAAGGCGATGCCATTTGCGTAAACGGTAAGGTGGAAATGAGTTTCATTAACGACGGAAAAACCCGTCATATCTTCGGCAAATACCCCAACTTCGGTAACAACGGCGAAGAACTTAGTTTTGACCTCGTACTAAGCGACAATCCCGAAGAATGTATGTTTATTGCAACTCCTTTTGATACTCCTAAATACTTCTATTACAATGCAAAAATCAACTGCCTAACAGCAAAGGGCGAATTCCGTCTTGGTAACACCGTATACAATCTTGACAACGGACTTGGCACTCTTGACTGGGGCAGAGGTGTTTGGACTTACGATAACACTTGGTATTGGGGTAGTTTACAAACGGTACTTCCTGATGGCAAGAAGTTTGGTTTCAACATTGGTTATGGTTTTGGCAACACGTCCGCAGCAAGTGAAAATATGCTTTTCTACGATGGAAAGGCTCATAAACTTGAAGACGTAAAATTCAATATTCCCGGCGACGGCACTGATGACGTGCGCTACACCGAGCCTTGGACTTTCACTTCTTCCGACGGTAGACTTGAACTTGATTTTGAGCCCGTTATTGACCGTTACGCGCCCGTTGACCTTAAAGTAATGTGTATGATACCACACCAAGTTTTCGGTTGGTTTAGTGGCAAATGCATACTTGACGACGGCACCGTTATTACCCTTGACAAAGTTATGGGCTTTGCAGAAAAAGTTCACAACAAGTGGTAAAACTAAAAACTTAACGAATGAAAAAAGAGCAAGAAAATTTCTTGCTCTTTATTTTTTGCTTAATACCATTATTCCTCTTCGGTTGCAACTACTTCTTCCGCTTCTTCTTTTTCTTCTTTCTTGAAGTAGTTTTTAATTTTAGCGCCCCATTCCTTACTGCTTTCCTTTACAACCACAATAGTTTCTTGCGCCTTAACCTTTGCCTCGCCTAAGCCTTCCTTAACCATTTCTGCCTTTTCAGAAACGAAGGTTTTGGAATCGCTTATCCATTGTAGGTCTTTTTTCAAACTATCTTCAAATAGGTCAATGAGTTTATCGGTAAGTACGTTGCATATTTCCACAACTAAGTTTACCACCCACATAATGATAAGCAAGGTTGTTAATACTATGGATATGGGAGATACCATACTTGCTGCAATAAACATACCGTAAAGGGTAACGCCTAAGGAATAAGTGCTAACCAAAATCTTGCCTGCTTTAAGCCAATTCTTAGCCTTGCGAAGTTTTCTTTTTGCCCTTCTTCTTTCCAACCATTTTCTTTCCCCTATAGTGAATACCATAGTGGCAACAAGAATGGCAACGGTTATGGGCAAGCATATTGCGTTAGCAACACGGTTCCCTAAACTAAAAGCCAAAGCCAAACTTAAATATATTATCATTAAGCCGTGAGTTCCATAACTCGTAACCCACCTTATGCCCTTCCAATATCTTTTTAACTTTTTAAAAGCATCTCGCGTGTTATCAAACATATCCTACTCCATAATAAGTTTGGGGGCAGTGGTTTCTTCCGGGAGTACCATTCCTTCCGTTTTGTCCAACTTCTTTTGGATAATAGCCGTACGCGCGTGCGCCTTTTGGAGAGTGTTTTGTACCGTTTCCATTTGGTTTTGCGCTCTTTGGATATCTTCTACGAAAGTGCCGAAATCCTTTCTAAATGCCGTTAGTATATCGTAAATTTGACGGCTATCCTTTTGTATCTTTAGCGTTCTAAATCCTAAGCGTAAACTATTTAGGAATGCAGAAATATTGCTTGGC
>JAZQVF010000084.1:0-12262 GCA_045631675.1 Candidatus Stercoripulliclostridium sp. | reverse complement strand
ACTACTCGGAGGTATAATATGGCAAAATTTAACGGATACGGCGGTGGCTTTGGCGGTGGCAACAATATGCAACAACTAATGCGCCAAGCACAACAAATGCAAAAGCAATTGCAAGAAGCTCAAAAAGAGCTTGCTGAAAGCGAAGTAGTTGCTACTTCTGCAGGTGGCATGGTTGAGGTTGTTATGGGTTGCGATAGAACGCTATCTTCCATAAAAATCAAGCCCGAAGCAGTTGACCCCGATGACGTAGAAATGCTTGAAGATATGATTATTGCTGCATTCAACGAAGCAATGGCTCTCGTTGAAGAAGAACAACAAAGAGTTATGGGCCCACTAACCGGTGGTGCAGGTGGACTCGGAGGTTTATTCTAAAATGCAACCTGAAGCACTCTCTAAACTTATAGCATCTTTTAGAAAACTCCCTGCCGTTGGACTAAAGACGGCAACTCGCTATGCTTATCATCTTATTGACATGAGTGAAGAGGATGTTAGAGATTTCGTTGAGGCTATTGAGGAAGCAAAGGAAACCATACATTTTTGCGCTGAGTGTGGTAATTACACCGACCAAGAAGTTTGTGAAAGATGTAAAAGTGCAGACAAAACGACTATCTGCGTAGTTCAAGAGCCAAGAGATATAAACGCATTTGAAAAACTTGGTACTTACAACGGACTTTACCACGTTTTACACGGCGCACTTGATTTCCAAAAGGGAATTGGTGCAGACCAAATTCGCATAAGAGAACTTCTTACTCGTCTAAACGGTGTAACGGAAGTTATTATAGCAACAAACCCTGACGTTAGTGGTGAAATGACTGCAACCTATCTTAGCCAACTCCTTAAACCACTTGGCATTAAGGTTACCCGTCTTGCACATGGAATTCCAATGGGTAGTGAAATTGAGTATGCAGATGAAATGACTCTCGGTAGAGCGCTTTCTGATCGTAAAGAAATATAAGAATACTATTTAAGAAAAAGCCCACTCGGTGTCAAACACTAAGTGGGCTTTTTAAATGCAACATTTTTAAGATGTCTAATTAAAATCTTTCGTCTTTTCGTTACAATTTTTTATAGACATACCAATTTGAACATAAACAAATGCAAAGGTTATAATGCACATTATTAAGAATACCACAAGAGAAATGAGTGCCACTTCACGCGACAACACGTACGTTTGATGAACGTTTTCGTGTATAGTATCAATTCTTGCAAACCTAAAATTTCTATCTAAATTCGTTCTATAAGATAGTTCTATTAGTTCTACGTCTATAGCATCATTATCACAATAGGTATATATTGCAGAAATTACGTTGTCTGGATAGTTAGTGCAAACTGCTGCGTTTTGATAAAAATAATAGTCTATATAGTCCGGAGTGACGAAAATAGCATTGTTGACACTTTCTTGCAGGCATCTCATTTCCAAAACAATTGGAGAGTTTGTATCAATATCGGTAGTTTCTTTCAGTTGAGAAAACTTTTCAAGGTTTGCGCCTGTGTCTAAAACCCCTACTATCTTTACAGTATCGTTACCCAATGAAATATACGTTCCAACCAAGTTTTTAATATTATCAAAATATTCAACTTTATTACTTGCAACGTCGCGAAAACCATAGATTGACAACTTTTCTGCAAGATATATTGGTAGTGCTATTTCATTGTATTGAGTAGGAAGCTTGCCTTCTACTATTTCAAACTTAAATTCATCTAAAAGTTCTTGTGTAATAGGACTTAACCCAAATGAATTATTAGTGAAAAACAAGTCGTTGTTTGCCACTCCTTCATTTGTTACAACGTCTAAACCTAATCCACCATTGAAAGCATAAATCGCGCTAAACGTCCTATCTTTATAATTCTCCTTAATAACGTTAAATTGTTCAATGGTCATATAAGGAACGTTCTCTGTCGCATTAAAATACTGCACTTCCCTTTTATAAGTAACAATGTGATTGTCCTTTAAATTAGTTAATTCACTTTCCTTTTTAACGGGATTAAAACTAAATGCTATGATTGAAACAAGCAATAGTAATAGACAAAACATAATTAAGACTATACATCCTGCAAGTCTTGATTTTGGCATACCCTTTATTATTGTTTTAGTTGAAAGCTTATTTTTCATAGTGTTTCCCTAATTTTTAATTCCTTCTATAAATATAACGTTTTCAACTCAAAAAGTGTCCCAGCTATGCTACTATTATTTCAAAAACGTCGTTGACGTCGGCTTTATTGCTGAAAATAAACTCGGCTTGGTATACAATTCCCTCTTGAACGTATTCTACGTAATAGCAATACTTACCACTATCGTTTATTGTTACTTGGTAATCAATTGTAATACCATTAGCACTTGTTCTTTCTTCCAAATTTTCATACAACTTGCTATTCAATCTTCCATCTGATAGATAGGCAACTATTAATGCCTTTTCCAGTTCTTCACTCCATTCAGAAATGGTGATAGCTACACAAATTTTTCCTTTGTCGTTAGAATACTCTTTATAAGAGTAAATTGCTTCTTCTTTGTATGCAGTTTTAATATTTAAATTATTTCTTTCATTGTAAGTTTCTATTGACGCAATATTTACATAAGACAAGTTTTCAAGATAATTTCCGTTTGTAAGCTCTGAGTTTCCCTCTAACTTATATAAATATACCCCGAGTAAAGATACTCCAATAATAGCGAAAAGAATAAAACAAGAAAGTGTAGGATAAAGCACCCATTTGTTAACACTCCTCTTGGGTTTACGTTCACTCGCAATATTGTTGAGTTTTTTTAGATCATTATCTCTGTTGCTTTGTGGTAAAGATCTATATTCCATAATCAGTTTTTCAACGTTCTTATCCATAACCACCTCATTCATACCAACCATTAGCATATAATGCTTCTTTTATCTTACTTTCAACCGACATTTTAATTCTATGTACGCTTGATTTAGAGATTTGAAGCTCTTTACTAATTTCTCTTATTGACATTTCATCATAACACCATAAGTAGAAAACCTTTTTTTCTAAATTGTTCATTTTATTTACTGCTAAGGAAAAAATATTTTTAAGTGAAGCTTGCTCTACGCTCAATTCATTGACACCACCATATCTTTCAAAAAGTTCAATGTCACTACTTGAGAGCAATTCCCTACTCTTGCTTACCTTACGCAACTTCGTTAAGCAAAGATTTTGCATAACCTTACATAAATATCTATATCCGTTAGTTACAAATCTACAATTCACACAATACTTCTTTATATTTAACCAAAAATCTTGTACGGCATCGTCGGAATCAACTTGATTTTTCAAAAATCTTATAGCAATAAAACGGATTGAATTGGAAATCAATTCATACAAGTCAAGTATCGCTTCTTCTGAGCCACTCTTTATCATAGCGATACATTTATTAACTTTTTCAACGTATTCTTGATTGTCCATATTTTCCTACCAACAAATTCTAAAAAAATTATAGCATAAAAAAATAGGCTTTTAGCACCTATTCTTTATTAAAAAAAGTTTTTCTTTTTTTAATTATTTTCTATCGGTATAATTAGTTGGAAAGGATTGTGGCTTATTATAACGAAATGCCCACAAAGCTGTGGGCATTGCTGTTTACACATTTACAATTATCGCCGGTACTACGCCATAACTCGTTCTATTGACGAACCGGTCTCCTATCATTCCCGTAGCGTCAACTAATGCAACTGCGCTACTATTTTCAGAGTTAGGTGAGCGCAACCACCATGAGCCATGGTAATCTACGTTTGGACTGCTATATAATCCTTGAGCCTTAGCATAATCAGTTGATCTTTTACGTAAATTCGTTGAATTAAATCCTAAAATAGAGTCCGTAACTTCTTTGTATGAAAGCAAAAATACGTTATCCGTAGTGTTACTTTGACAGTTAGCGTATTCATTATAACTGCCATCGTAAGCCGTTGTCTTGTTGTCTACCGATTCGGCTATAATAGCATTCTTTTGGTTAACATTGAACGCTACGTTATAAAAGTCATTGTTAAGCCATTGCCTTAGTGAACTATATTCCCAATTGTTTGCATAAATGGTGTCGTTGCCATTCTTTCTCGTGTTTCTATCAGTATAAAAACATTGAGAGTCTAAAATTAATTCACTTATTGCAAGCGCCTTACCGTTACTTTGCTTTACTACACCCCATCTAATAGGTTCATACTTAAACCAATATACGGTTTCTTCCATATATCCGTTATCATCTTGATAAGTAGCACTGCTTGAACTTGAATTAACGGTTGAGTCAGGGCGATAATCACTGAAAATTACACCACGATACTTTGCACCATTATAATCTTTGTCTATATACCAAGCGTAATATTCTAAGTCACCATATTTATAGTAATCGTACGATATCCATTCGCCTTTTTTAGAATAACTTGGTGCTTCCCCTGCACTTTGATTCAAAATCTCTATTAAACTTACGTCAGTAACTTTGCTTTGAGGGTATTGCCCTAATTGAAAAGTGCTATTATTTATATTCAATAACCTATTACACTTTGAGCAAATTCCATTCACGTCGGTATGCTTAGCGGTAGCACACCTTTGACAAATACAACCACTGCTCATATCGTGCAAAACTTCATTACACCTTGAACATACGCATTTTTCATTTAGGTCGTGTCCTGCATCACAGTTAACGTTTTTGACACACGCTACCATACTACAACATAATAGCACCATTATGGTTAATAATATAATCTTTATAATTTTCATTTTTTCTCCACCTTGACCTACAACTGCATAAACTTGATTTTCATAAAGTTTAATTTCATAGTAGGTTTATCATATTAACATTATATCATATAAGAATAGTAAAAAACACTCAATTATCACTACGTATTATTTTTTTAAAAGTGGACAAACTATTCGTAAAGGAGAGTTTGTATGTTAGTAAGTATGATAATTTTAGGGATTCTTGCCCTTATGATAATCGTTGGTCTTGGTAGGCCTATACTAAAGGACCTTAGAATGAGTTGGATTTTCCCACTCGTGTTTTTCTTGCTCGTAATTGGGCTTAACTTCATTCCTGTTATTGACCTTGGTGGCTTTAGTTTTAGCGTTGGTACACTTGTCTTCTACATTGGCATTTTCCTATGCTACTTCATCATGAGTAGACTTTCAACGTCTATGACGGCTATGGCACTTGGTCTTATTGCAGGTGGTCTTATTTATGCAGTAACGAGAATTGCATCTCTTACGGGAAATGAATTCTTTGCAACAACAAATTGGGTGTATGCACTTATAGTAGGTATCCTTATGTTTATGATTACAAGGAATGGTAAGTACTCTTTTATAGCGTCTGCCGTTGCACTGCTTTTACCAAATATGCTCGTTCAAATCGGTGGCGAAGTAAGTTTGAATTATAACTTTGGTTGGACTATGCTCGCTTGTGGTATTTCATTTACCTTGCACGCCCTTTCATTCCTTATTATAGAAAAATGGATTCCTCAAACCGATATGAAGGAATCCCGTTTAGCGCATATATTTGAATGCGGAAGATTGGAAGATTAATAGCCCAACTTCTTTAATGCACCATATAAATCTGCCTTAACGATAAGTTTTGAACGAAGGGTAGTTGAATGATAAGTTGCCTTATTATATCCATTTAAGAAAGCATCTAATTTCTTATAATCAGTGCAATCTACCACAATGCTATTGAGGTAGATTGCATTTCTCTTTTCCATTTCAAGTTCGCTTGGCGTTACTGCAATAAGTTTACCCATATACCTTGCAGTCAAAATGTCGTATGCCGTACCCGGCGTTAAAATAACGTCTGCTTTATCGTATAACATTGGTAGCGACGCACCTTCGTTGTAAGCATTCAAACCCATTTTTAACGCAGTCTTATAACATTCACGATTATATCCAGAATACACCACAACATTGTATGAGTTTTCGTATTCCTTTAATAGATTGAATACCTTTTTGTGGTCGGCGCTTTCTCCGTTTGCAACGTACAACAACGTTTCTCTCGTTCTATCAAGATACAAGTAAACGTTGCCCGCTTTTTCCTTTTCATCAAAATATTTGTTTTCAATAGGAAGGGCTGAAAGCATTATCTTTGATGGTGACACACCCGATGCAATCAGCATCTTTTTTAGGGGAAGATTTTCAACTATATATCCATCCATATATGGATTAACAAGGGCTTTGTTCAACGTGTAATCGTCAATTACGTTAATAACCTTAGTCTTAACACCTAAACTATCACGCGTAGCAATGGCTTCAAGATATGCACCATAGCCTATCGTTATTACAAGACTTGGTGTAAATTTTTGAAAATAGGAACGCATTCTAACGTAACTTTCTTCTTCCCTAAATTCCCAACTAAACGGAGGAAGTTCATCTACGTTTTTTTGTATCCGTTTTTCTTCCTTAAGTGCCTCGTTCTTTTCCTTATTTACCTTTAGCGTGGTCAAATTTTCAATGAAATCTAAAAAGGCATTTGCGTGAAGTTCTAAGTCATCAAAAATTATTATGAGCGTATCCTTTATTTCACTCATAAGATTTTGCTTGATGGCAGTAGCAAACCCTGCTTTATTTCTATCTGTGAAAATTAAAACCTTTTCTTTCATTTACTCAATAACTATTGGTACGATGAGTGGGCATCTCTTTAATTTTGCATAGAAAAGTCTTGTCAATGACTTTTTGATTTGTTTCTCTGCCTCTTCTCTCGTATATGCGTAGAAGTCTCCCCCTGCTACTTTATATTGAATTAAATCGCGTAATTCTTCAACAAATTTCTCTTCAAGTTCAATACCCTTAGGGATAATTTCAACTGCTTGGGGATTTTCTGTATCATTTACTTTTGCGACTACTATTACCAAACCTTCCCACGCAATTTTTCTTCTTTCAAGCATTTGCTCAACGTCGGTTTCTAAACCGTCAACAACCATTGTAGCACCCCATTTAACGGGCGTTTCTTGAAGAAGTCCTTTTTTAGATACGTCAACACAAAAACCAAGTTCTGGTATCAAGGTATTGTATTTTGGTACCCCCATTTCAACTGCAAGTTCTTGGTGACGCTTTAAGTGACGATATTCGCCGTGCACGGGAATGAAGTACTTGGGAGATATGAGTTGTAGCATAAGTTTAAGTTCTTCCCTACAAGCGTGTCCCGATGCGTGTACTTCATAAAGACTTTCGTAAATTACCTTTGCGCCTTGCTTAGAAAGATTATTTATTACCTTATAGATACTTCTTTCATTTCCGGGTATGGGTGATGCGGAAAGTATGACGGTGTCCGTTTCTCCTATAACAACTCTCTTGTGGTCGTTGAACGCCATTTTAGTAAGAGAACTATCGTGTTCACCTTGCGTTCCCGTGGAAATGATGCAAAGTTTGTCGTATGGTATACCATCCATTTTATCAATGCTTACTATTGCATCTTCAGGATAGTCCATTGCGTGTAGTTTCTTTGCAATCTCTACCATATTTTCCATACTTCTACCACTAAACGCTACGCGTCTACCATACTTTATTGCTACGTTAATGATTTGTTGTACGCGATGAATATTTGAGGCAAAGGTAGCAATAACGATTCGGCTGTCCCTATTATCGTTAAATATATTGTCCAAACTCTTGCCTACTTGCGATTCACTCATCGTATATCCCGGACGTTCAACGTTCGTGGAGTCTTGTAGCATAAGCATAACTCCCTTCTTGCCAATTTCAGCAATTCTTCTTAAGTCAGTATGCCTGCCGTCAACGGGAGTATGGTCAATTTTAAAGTCGCCAGTATAGAAAATTATTCCTTGCGGTGTGTCTATTGAAAGAGTGTAAGAACCTGCTATTGAGTGCGTAACTGCAACAAATTCCACTTTAAATAGCCCTATCTCAACAATTTCACCATCCTTTACTGCATGGCTATCCGCTTCCTTAAATCCGTTTTTACGAAGTTTGTTGTCAAGAAAAGCAAGGGATATATTGGAGCCGTATACGGGAACTGGTATATCTTTTAAAAATACGGGAAGCGCCCCTATATGGTCTTCGTGGCCGTGTGTTAAAAATACCGCCTTTACCTTTTCCTTGTTTTCAAGTAGATAGGTATAATCAGGTACTATATAATCAACACCTGGGTTGATTTCAGGGTCAGGGAAGGACATACCACAATCTATTAGTATTATGCTATCTTCACATTCAAGCGCAGTTAGGTTTTTGCCTATTTCTCCTACTCCACCTAAAAATATAATTTTTACCTTTGGTTTTTGTGCTTTACCCAAAATTATTCTCCTAAAAATCTTATATTCATCACTATTATAACCTAAATTTTCATATTATTCAAGTGTAACAATATCGCCCTTTTTGTCATTTATTAAAATTGCCTATTTACAACTTGGCAAAATAGGTATATAATAATACAAATTATTCTATAATTTGGAGGCTAAATATGAAAGTATATAATTTCTCAGCAGGTCCAAGTATGTTGCCAGAAGAGGTTAAACTTTCCGCACAAAAGAACTTTTTAGACTACGAAGGTAGTGGTATGAGCGTTACTGAAATGAGCCATCGCTCTAAATGGTACGACGCAATCCATATGGAAGCACTCGCATCACTACGCGAACTTATGAATATTCCTGACAACTATGAAATCCTTTTCGTTCAAGGTGGTGCAAGTCAACAGTTTGATGCCGTTCCTCTCAACCTACTACAAAAAGGTAGAGCCGATTACATCGTAACTGGTAATTTCAGTGGAAAGGCAGAAAAATCTGCACGTAAATACGGCGATATACAAATTGCTGCAAGCAGTAAAGACAAAAACTTTACCTATATCCCCGAAGGCGTTACCTTTAGAGATGACATAGATTACGTTCATATTTGCCAAAATAACACCATTTTCGGCACTCGCTACACCGAACGTACCTTCCCAAAAACTGATGCAACAATAGTTGCAGACCTTTCTTCCAATATCCTTTCAGAAGTTATTGACGTTAATAAGTATGGTCTAATCTACGCAGGCGCTCAAAAGAATATTGCACCTGCAGGTGTTACTATCGTTATCGTTAGAAAGGATCTCATCGGCAAAGAAAATCCCCTTTGCCCTACTATGCTTGCTTATAAAACACAAGCAGATGCAAGTAGCCTTTATAATACTCCACCCTGTTTTTCAATTTATATGGCTATGTTGGTATTTAGATACCTTAAAGGTCTCGGTGGCGTTTCCGCTATTCAACAAATCAATGAATATAAAGCAAATCTTCTTTACGATTTTATTGACAATAGCGCTTTATTTACTAACCCAGTAAATCCCCTTGATAGATCAATTATGAACGTGCCTTTCGTAACCGGCGACGATGAATTGAATGCTAAATTCGTAAAAGAAGCAGAAAAAGCAGGTCTCGTTTCAATCAAGGGACATAAACTCGTTGGCGGTATGCGTGCAAGTATCTACAACGCTATGCCCGTTGAAGGCGTTAGATCACTCATTGAATTTATGAAGAAATTTGAAATGGAGAATAAACATGTTTGCTTTACTCACTTTAAACAAAATTAGTAACAAAATATACGACGTATTAAACGAAGACTACTTAGTTGCAGATAACACCGAAAACCCCGATGCTATACTCGTTCGCTCATATAAAATGGATGAGTATGAAATTGGCGATAACCTACTTTGCGTGGGTCGTGCAGGCGCAGGCGTTAACAACATTCCCCTTGAAAAAATGACCGATGCAGGCGTTTGCGTATTCAACACCCCCGGTGCTAATGCTAACGCTGTTAAAGAACTCGTGCTTTGCGGTCTTTTCCTTGGAAGTAGAGATATCATCGGCGGAAACAAGTGGGCTAATACCCTTGAAGGCGCAGACGTGCCTAAGCAAGTAGAAAAGGGTAAATCTCAATTCGGCGGTACGGAAATTCTTGGCAAAACTATAGGTATCGTCGGTCTTGGCGCTATCGGCCTTAAAGTTGCAAAGGCTTGCAGTGCTCTTGGTATGAAAGTGGTTGGTTACGACCCATTCTACAAGGGAAACGATGATGAAATTACCGTTTATTCCGACCTAAAAGATCTATACTCCGTTAGTGATTACGTAAGCCTACATCTTCCCCTACTACCAACTACTCGTGGTATGATAAACGAAGAAACCATTGCTCAAATGAAAGATGGTGTAATTCTACTAAATATGGCTCGTGGCGAACTCGTTGACGTAAATGCCATTAAAGTTGCACTTGAAAACGGAAAGGTTAGAAGTTACGTCGTTGACTTCCCAAATGAAGATTGCTTAAACGTTAAAGGCATTATTGCAATTCCTCATCTTGGTGCAAGCACGGAAGAAGCAGAAGAAAACTGCGCTATTATGGCAGCAAGCCAAATTAAAGAATACCTTGAAGAAGGCAACGTAGTTAACTCAGTTAACTTCCCAAATATTAAGGTAGAAAAGGCTCTTGAAAACCGCCTAACTATAATTTACAATGCAGGCACTAAAGCACTTGATGAAGTAAAAGCACTTGCAAATAAAATTAATTGCACCTTCAATTATGCAGAACGTGGCACTATTGGTTATGCAATTATAGACACAAATGAAACCTTATCTCTTGAAGAAGATGATAACATTGTAAGTGCAATAACGGACGTTGAAGATATTATTGCAATTAGACTTATATAATTGAATTCAACTATTAAAAACCGCTAAAAAAGAGCCTCGTTTGAGGCTCTTTTACTGTTTGTATACACTATAAACTTTACCTTAAATAATTAAATTTCTTGGCGTTTAATCTTTTGTTTCTTACGACTTTATAGATTATTGGAGTAAGTACGCCTACTAATATTAGTGAGCCAAGTATGATGCCACCTGCTATTAACAAAAGTTCTAATGGGTAGAATTTATCACCTATCGTTAGTCCTTTGCCCTTTTCTTCTACAACGTCCTTTTCTACTATGAATATAAAGTTGCCGTCGCCCTCTGCAGTAAAGGTTATTACTCCGTTGTCAATTGAAGAACTTAATTGGGTTAGTACTCCACTCTCTTCATAATAAACTTTTGCAAGTTTGTTTACACCGGGAATGGTAAGAGAAACGTTATATTGGGTTATTACGGTTATGGGGTTACCGTTTGCATCCGTGAGTGTAAGATTAAAAGCATAGCCATCGTAAGCAGGGAACTTGGCTATTGCAGAGCCTATGGTGAATTTTTCATTAAGTTCACCTTCGTTAAGGTTTACTTTTGAAACGCTTAAATTCATCTTTCCACCCTTCTTTACGGTGGTTGCACCTATAGAAACTTCTGCCTTGAAGTCGTTACTTAAGCCAACTATAGCATCTTTTAAGGTTACCGATACTGCGTGTTTTCCTTCAACTGCATTGTCTACTTCTTGAGCATAACTTTGTATCGTTCCACTTGCACTGTCTTGTGCAGTCATAAGGTTTGAAAGTTTATCGTACGCGTTAATAAGTGCGTTCCAAGCACTTTCATCGTAGGCATTTTTGTTTAGTGAGTTGAACGTCGTAGAATAATATTCTATCTTGTTTCTATCGTAACGAGTAAGGGAGTAGGTATATTCCGTCTTGTTGCCTGCATTATCTTCTGCAACTATAGTTACGTTAGTGCCTAACCATGCAGTTACGTCAACCATATACGTGTTCATACTTGCAAAAGTAAACTCATTGCCAAAATTCTTTACGTATACGCGCTTTATACCACTCTTTGCATCAAAAGCCTTAACCGACATAATTGCAGGCGTAGTACTCTTTAAGTCAAGTACCACTCTTAAACTATCCTTGATGCCGTTTTCCGATGGTCCAGTAGTATCAACGTTGCTTACCGTCTTAGATACGTAGGTTTCTACACCATCGTCATAATAGTATGCCCTAACTTCAACGTTTTCTTCAAAGTCAATGCTAAAAGGTGCAGTATAGGTTTTCTTAACCCCTTCTTCACCCTGTCTTACTAATTTATAGTACTTATAATTAACTCCTATGGGCCAATTTATCGTTACCATTACGTTTTTAGAATATACGTTTTCGGGAGAAATGGTTATCGTTGGTGCAACTGAGTTTACGTAATAATGTTTATCGTAAACCTTCTTTACAACGACAAAATTGCCTGCTTTATCATATACCGTTAAGATAAGCGTGCCGTTTTGGTTTATGCCACCTATTAGTGCTTTATCATAGTTATTGGTAAGGGGACCTTGCTTTATAACGTTGCCGTCTGCATCTTCAAAAGTAAACGTTGAAAGAGAAAAATCAACGCCCGATAGTCCGTCGTAACCTATTTGATAACTTACGCTAAAGGCAGTAGAATGAGTGTCATCCATCGCA
>JAZQVF010000083.1:0-2732 GCA_045631675.1 Candidatus Stercoripulliclostridium sp. | reverse complement strand
TAGGGACTGGAAACGGTAGCGGAGTCGGGGTTAGAGGTAAGACCTAAGTTACCGTTTTTGTCAGAGCTATAAGTGGAGTTGAAGGAGTTGGATGCTGCAACTACCATATTGATACCGCGAGCACGGATTTTGTCGTATACGCCACTAACTGCTTCTTTGTCCGTTTCACGGCTAAAGCCACAGCTTGTACCGATACTCATATTGATGATATCAACACCGATAACAACGCAGTCCTCAAGAGCACGGATGATCCAAGATGCTCTTGCTTGAGCGTCGGTATCGCTAAATATCTTCATAATTGCAAGTTGAGCTTGAGGAGCAACGCCTGTGATAACGTCGTCTTTACCTGCAATAACGCCTGCAACGTGGGTGCCGTGGTTGGAGTACAAGGGATATACGTCGGAGTCACCGTCTGCATAGTCAAATGCAAAGGGAACTTTTTCACTAATATAAACGTCTTCTGCCGTAAGACCCGTTACCATTTTGCTTGCAGTGGTATCGTTGATTACTGCTTGAACATCTTGAATATACATTGCAAGGTTGTCGCGGTCTGCGGTGAAGTTTGCAGTTGAGAAAGCAGTGTGGTAATAGTCAAGACCGGTGTCAAGAACGGCAACGACGGTACCTTCACCTTGATAGGGGAAGTCGGAACTATCAAAGATACCGGTATCGTAAACGTTAACCTTGTTGTCAACAAGCACGTTCTTGTATGCTTCAGTTTCATAAACTTCTGAAACGATAACTTCTGCTCTATCTCCTACGATCTTGCAAACCTTGTTGAAATCTTTTGCCTTAATGGTAATTTCTTTACCGCTGAGCAAGGTATAGTAATCAACACCGAGTTCATAAGAAAGACCGTCTTTATTTAAGTCGGCAAGGATAGATGCGTTAGTAGCGTCTATGTTACGGCGAATGGATTTTGCATCGTCGCTAAGATAATACTCTTGTAGGGTAAGAGAGGAGCCTGACTTATCGTAAGCATCTAAAAGATTTCTATCGTCGGTTGAAAGAATAACGGAAATATAATCGCTATCTTTAACGGTATCGGGCAGTTGTTGAACTACTTCTTTGTTGAAGTAACTTTCAAGGTCAATTTTTAAGTCTTTGTTGGAAAGGCGAATGTAAGGTTCAACTACGCCTGTTTCGTTTGAGATAGTGGTGCTATCACAAGCGCAAGTGAGAACCATCATAGCAACCAACAAAAGGGTTACTGCGGTTAAGAGAGCGGGTGAAATTCTTTTGGTTTTTCTACTCATTTTGACTTCCTTTATCGATTCGGTCTTAGCCGGATTAGTGTAATAAACAAGACTATACAAAAACATAGTCGCAAACATTCTAACATAATTCATTCTTTATCGCAAGTTTAGTATTTATATTTATATAATAAAAATTAAAAAAAGAAAGGGTAAATTTTTGGTAAAAGAAAAAATGCCGAAAAACTACCAAATTTTTGAAAAAAAACGGAAAGCATTTGCTTTTTTATATATACGCGTGTTAGAATGTATATCGTATAAGGAAAAGTGTTCCCTTTTTCCTTTAAAATATGGAAAAATTAGTAAAAAGGGAACGAAAGGAGACGTATAAATGAGAAAAAAGAGTGTAATTGCATTGCTTCTTATTTTCGCAATTTTGCTAACCGGTATGCTCGTTGCTTGTAACGATGAATGCACTGAGCATATTGATAGCGATGGCAACCTAAAGTGCGACAACTGCGAGGCAGATATGCCATTTGTTGACGACGGCGGTAATAACGGCGGCGGTACTACCCCCCCTGCAGGACAAACGGCAAACTACTCTATTAGTGTTAAGAGTATGGCAGGCGTTGCTCTTGAAGGCGTAACTGCATTCATAAGAGATAGTGCAACGAACCAAATCGTTGACTACTTCAACACCGATGCTAACGGTAACGCATCAAAGAGTCTTAACGTAGGAAATTATTACGTTGAAATTAGTTCACCCCCCAAGGGCTACGTTGCAGAAAGCAAGTATTACTTCAACGAAAACAAGAAGGCAAACATCGTTCTTACTTCAAAAGTAGTTTCAGGAACGCACAAGAGTTATTCTCTTGGAGACGTTATGTTTGACTTCAGTGTTAACACCGTAGGCGGCGGTACGTTCGTACTTTCAGAGGCGTTAGAAGAATACGATGCAGTACTTCTTAACTTCTTCTACACCACTTGTAGCCCCTGCATTAGCGAGTTCCCATATCTAAACGAAGCAGCAGGTATGTACTCAGACGATATCGCGGTAATTTGCGTTGACACTAACGGCGATACTTTCAACCAAGTAAGTTCATTCTACAACAACGAAAACGGCTACTTTGACGGACCCTTGAGCAACTTGAAGATGGGTATACACGAAATTAGCCTATTTAACGCATTTGGAACGGGTGGTTATCCCACTTCCGTTATGATTGACCGTTACGGCGTAATCTGCTTGATAGAAGTTGGTGGTTTACCTTATCTCTATCCATTCACTGCAATGTTTGATTACTTCAGTGCAGACAATTATACCCAAAAACTATTCAACTCAATTGATGAACTTACCCCCAAGCAAAAGCCTGCGGATCTTGGTTATTTCCAACCTAATAATTCCGTAGTTGCTCCCATTATGAACGGTAACGGCATCGGTGAGGTAACTTACTATCCAGAAACTGAATCATACGATGCAGAAAACTACTGGCCCTTCTACGTAGCAACTAAGGACGGTAGAGAATGTATGGTTTCTACCAA
>JAZQVF010000082.1:0-2430 GCA_045631675.1 Candidatus Stercoripulliclostridium sp. | reverse complement strand
ATCACGAGAGGTCTTGCTCAAGCAGGAGCAAACGGATTATACGTTGCTGATTTAATTAAATCCCGTTAGTTATAAAAAGTAACCATAAAACAAAAACCCCGTCAAGATGAAGTAGTCTTTCTACATCAACCTTACGGGGTTTTCTTTCCTATTTTTAATGCAAATTTCTAATATCCGTTTATTTATAATTTATCGTATACGTCTTAATCTTTCTGCCGTTGTCAGTTGGATACCACTTTGTGCCGAACCTTCCTTCTTCTTGTAAACCTTCTACTTGACTTTCCGTCTTACCATAAATATCTATGGTTTCAACTGCTCTGCAGTTGTAGAATGCATATTCGCCAATGCTTTCAACCGATGCAGGAATATTGATGTTGGTAAAACCTTTAATATCGCCATCAGTAGTGCGCGTGCAGTTAGTAAATGCATCTTTTCCTATAGTCTTTAGGCCTTCAGGGAATACGGGAGAAGCAAGTTCTGAGCATTTGAAGAATGCCATTTCCCCAATGTTTTCAAGGGTGGTAGGCAGAGTTATCTCTCTAAGATACCAACAATGATAGAACGCTTTACCCCTTATGCTCTTTACACCTTCGGGAATAACGTAGGTTGCATAACTTTCAACGTTCATTTTATCGTCTATATTTGCGCCCCTTCTTATGGGATAATAAATGAGTTCCGTCATATCCTTATTGAATAGCACGCCGTCAACGGACTTGAAATAGGGATTTTCTTCATCTACGACAAAGCCCTTTCCATTTTTACCATATTCATCTGCACCCAATCCTACCAAGTTAGTGAATGCCCAAGTGTCAATTTCCTTTACGTTTTTACCAATATATATAGTATAAAGATTTTCAGCGTTAACGACACCTTGCGCGCCTATCTTCGTTACGGGCTTGCCCTCAATTTCATCGGGTATGGTAATTTCGTGTACAAGAGTGGAGTCGGTATAACCTGAAATGGTGATCTCCCCATTTTCTTCTACCACGTATTCAACGTTGTTTTCCCACGTTTTATTGCAAGCAGTAAGAGCAACACCCACTACTGCGAGTATGGAAAGCAGGGAGATTATTGCAACCATTTTCTTAACTCTATTTTTCATCCCTAACTACCTCCTCTACCCTTTCTTCTTGTGTAACTTCCACCACTTCAAGCGGAGTTTCCACACAACTTATATCCCCACTTGCCACTTCTAACGCAACTTCTTTTTCTCTATCTAAGGCCTGCCTTTCCGCCTCTACCCTTTCCCTTATTTCCTTAACGCATTGCGCGTGTTGAGCACGCGTTAGGTTGTAGAAAATATAAGGAATGGTGGAGCCTGTAAGAGCGATTATTGCAACGATTACGTAAATAGTAGTTACGTCTTGGAATATGCCTGAGTCGTACATAACGTCCCAGTCGGACGTAAAACCAACCTTCTTGAAGAACATTGGTATAATAAGTCCAAGCACCGTAACGATGGGGGTTGTAAACCAACTGAATATCGTTACCATGTTGTCTGCTCGCTCTCCCGTCTTCCATTGGTGATAGTCCAAAATATCTGCGTTTAGGCTCCTTGAAATACCGTTTGAGCAAGCCGTTAACGCACTTCTTATAAATACGAATAGAACGAGAAGTGCTATAGAATCAAGTTTAATTGCAACGAGATAACAAGCAGTTACTATAATCCAAGTTACTCTAACTATAACGAGAATAGTTCTCTTTTCAAAGCGTTTAATAAGCGTAGGCGTTGCAAGGTTACCTATAACCGACGTAATACCAACTATACCTATAATACCGCTTATCCATTCAAGACGTAGATTATAAATTAGGAAGTAATTCATAACGCCGTCGGCGTATGCATTCCAAGTTTCAAATATGGAACAAATATTGATTATCCAAAAATACTTATTCTTAAGCAGTTTCTTTGCAGCCGTTGAGAATTTGACCTTAGGCTTGGTTTCATAGTTTTCTGCAATTCTTTCTTGCACCTTGCCAAACATAAAGCCTGCAGCACAACTGATTGCGCTAAGAATAGGAATGAAAATTTGATAGGACCTAACGTCAAGATATCCACCCGTAAGGACTATCATCATAGGGAATATAATTCTAAAAATGGAACGAAGCAACCCTATTGCTATGCCACCTATAGAATATACCTTTTGTCTTTCAACTGAATTAGGTGTGATTACTGCAACGATTGCAAGTGAATTATCACTATATAATGCGCTAAATCTTCCACGCAAAGTAAAGAGTGCGTGTAAAAGCACCAACTTGGTCGTATATTCAAGAGATGCAGGTACGAATGGAATTAAACTTGTAAGAAGTGCAATCGGTATGCCGTAAAGCATCATAAATGGTTTGTATCTTCCATATTTTCTGCAAAGTTTGGAGCGAATAAACCAGTTTACAAAGTTACCTACGCCACTTATAACCAAAATATTGCCAACT
>JAZQVF010000081.1:0-7752 GCA_045631675.1 Candidatus Stercoripulliclostridium sp. | reverse complement strand
TTTTTAAGTCTTGCAACAAAAAAGAAATAAATGAAAACAAAAAACATATAGTTTAGTATTCCATAAATAAATGAATAGTAGCCTAAAACAAGAATAATCAAACATGAGTAATTTGGTTTTAATGGTATGAATAAAGTCCACATTATCGTCTTGCGACACGACAAAAGACCGAGCCCTTAGGCGAATAACGCTAAAAATAGACAAGCCCTCTCGGTCGTTTACTATGGTAAAGTCCCGTCACCGTTTTGCCCATTTTTCTGCGTTCTTCATCCTAAAATCTCGGTCTTTGTGGTTATATTTTAGTAAAATATAAATTGCCTATTGACTTTTTCTTATATATATAATAAAATATACGCGTGTATATTATGAAGTGAGTGTCTGCTCGCTTCATTTTTGCACGCTAATTTTTTTCGCGCGAGCGTACGTATCTCGCACACGTAAAGAAAATAAATACGCGCTACTGCGCAGTTAGGAGATAGAAATGCACCGTCATCTCAAAACTACCATCTTTTTGTTAGTCGTTGTGGCACTCGTCGCGTTGACGCTTTTTGCTTGTCAACCCGTTGAGCAACCACAACAAGACAAGTACCCCATTCAAGACGGGGAACAAAACGAAAGTTACAAGGATCACACCACCAAAGAACAAGCCATTGATAGGGCGGTTGATTCTCTTGAAAACCTTCTTCGCCACTTGGATAGTTCCATCGTTTCCGACACCGGTTACTATCTTGGTGCCAACATGCTCATCAACACGGAAGACGGCTCTGCTTTTAGACTACGTCTTGAGGCAAACCTTTATACCTATCCTCACGAAGTGCTTGATGCTAACGGCAACGTAATTTTCGGCGAAGACGGTCTTCCTTTAATTGACCCTGAAAAACTTGCAATTCACAACGACCTTATCCGTTATAGCGACATAGTTCTCGAATGGTTTGACGGTGCTTCCAACGAGATGCTTATCGGTTTCTATTTTGACGGCATTAATCCTAACTCCGTAGACGACGGCAACGACCTTTATTTGAATTTACAAGGTAGCAAGCGTATTTTTAAAGACTTCGGTGATTCCGTACTTTACCAACAATTCATTCGTTTAATTACACAATTCAACCTTGAAACGGTAATTGGTTCCACGGCTGCAGACGGACAAGCAAGCACTTCTATGCAAAGCCTACGCGATGCACTTGACCTTGCTGTTACCACCAACTACAAGCAAACCATTAACGGCGACGATACCACGATATTCTTTAACGACGTTGCTCTTACTGCAATTGCAGGTACGGTAACCGACTTTATGCAATCTATCTTCGCTCCCTTTGAAGATAAACTTGACCCATTGACGAACAAGTACTTAGGTTTCCTTTTCAGCACCCTTGGTGTTGCAGAGTTCCGTTCCATTGAATCGGATATGGAATTCATTATGACTCCTAATGAAAATCTTGGTACTGAAATCTTAAAAGAATTAGTTTTAGATGCAAGTGGTAATAGTGCCGTTCCCGTATACAACGAACAAACGGGACTAACCACCATTCAAACCATACCTTATCAAGCACATATTGCTGCAGAGTACGACGTTCGTGTATCTTCAAATATCGTTTTTGACAAGTCGGGATACACCCTTTACGATTATGGTAACTACGAGTACACGGGCGATATGTATATTCCTATGCTTGACTTGGAACTTGACGTTTTACTACGTACCGATATGAACGAAGTTGACAACAAGATAAACGACGTCTTTATGAACTGTCGTGACATTGCAACCGACGACCTTATTATCGGTATGTACTACGAAAACGAACTTACCTATCTTGACATTCAAGGCTTGCAACACTTGTATGGTGGTATAGCCTTTGAAGATATCGGTTTGCCTAAGGCGTATAAAGGTGGTTTTGACCTTGCCGAAACGTTAGGTTGGCTCTTTGACTTCATTGATACTTACATAGTAATTGCCGTTGACAACATTCTTTACGGAGACCGTTCCGACTCCGAAAATAGTCAATACGCAGAGTTGACGAGTACCATTATGAACAACGTAACTTCAACTATGAAAGATGAAGACGACCCAAGTTCAAGAGCAACCATCAAAATGAAGATAGACGTAGAAATGATTCGTAGAATACTCTCCATAACGTCTGAAACGGGTGTTGAGTATACTACGGAACAAATGATTCTACTGATAAATCAACAATTTAATATTGACTTAGAAAGTATAGCCGCCATTATGGGTATATCAATTGAAGAGTTAATTGATACCACCTATTTTGACGTAACCTACGACGTAGACGAGTATAGCATACGTCTTGAAGTGTTCAGTTTTGCAGAAATGAGTCAAGAAGACATTGAAAAGTACGGACCTGCACTCATTATGCGAATGGACCTTTATCCACAACACGTTGGTGAATACGTAAGAATCGTATTCCCAAGTTTTGACGACTTTAAGCCTCTCCAAGACGTAATGACCTATTCAGGTTACTTGGAAGGTCAATTCATATTTGCTGCAACGGAAGAAGTTGACCTAAGTGGTCTACTCGGCTCGTTTATGGGTGATATGAGTGGTTTGAACACGCCCTTTATACTACCTGCCGCTGCAGATATTTACTTTACCCTTAACTACGACCAATATATTCGTGAGCAAGTGCTTGATAACGGCAGATGGACTCGTTCAACGAGAAGTGCGTTCAATCTCTACTTCTATATGGTGCAAAACGACGTCATCACGCCTATTATACGCGCATACGCTAACGACGTATCCTTCAATACGGCAGACCCCATTGAAGAACTCGGTTACATTTGGCTTGACTATATCTGCTTAGAAGATATGCCTAAGTTCAAGGTCCGTGAAGATATCTTCATTAGAAGTTTCTACGAATATATGGGTTACGACTTTGAAAACGAAGACGAAGACATCGTTATGGGCCTTACCGACATCGTTCAAGCGCTTATGGAAGATAGTTGGGCAGTATTTGAGCCTGACGTAATTCGTCTTACTACTTCCAACCAAACCATCAAAGACCTATTCCGCGTAGACGAACTAATCGGTACTATCGCAGTACAAATCGGCTTTAAGCAAAGGGTATTTGATATTGACCAACTTGAAGCAAACTTCGCAATGTACTCCGTTGGAGAACTTGAAGATTTAGAAGGGGAATCAGTATACTCCGTAAAACTCCACGATACCGTAAAAGTCTACTTTGACTTTGGCACTCGTACCGAAACGCGCGACTTCTTCTTCCTTTACGATCCCACCACTATAACGGTAGTAAACGGCGAAACTTACTATATGCCAAGTATGGAAAATCTCTTTATGGGCGTAACAAGAGATTATCTCGTAAGAATTACCACCGATATCGGTAAGCAAGGCATCAACTCACTTGTAAACGACTACTACGTATGGGAACCCTTAGACCCCATACCCAACAAAGTAGTTGCAACCTACGGTAACGACGACCTACGTTACAACTACGACGCAGAATTCCGTCTACACGCAGTTTACGATAGAAATACCGGATACTATTCCGTACTTAACGATCTCGGTTACGAAATAATTTACGACTTTGAAAATAACCTTTACGTAATCGGTTTAGGTTCACAATACAAGTACGATAAGGCTATTGAAGAAGTAATCAATACCGACGTTCCTTACTACTATCAAAACTATGAAAACAACGCGGGACTTAAACTCGTTTACGACCTTGGCTTGCACAAGAAGGGTTGGTACTTCGTTGATGGCGCAGAAAGTCAAATTCTTTACAATCAAGACAAAGATTACTACGTTGTAGAAACGGAAGAAATCAGAAAGGCACTCCTTGAAAAGAAATACTTTGGAGAGCCTGCAGAAGATGCACCACCTATTAAAGTATATCCACGTCGTTTCATTTCAAGCAAGGGCTTTGAATTTATCTTTGACCTTGACTCAGGTATGTTCTGCACCCAAATTCCAAAGGGCGACGGCAATTTCTATACCGTACTTTACGATTACGACCAAGAATATTTCTTTGCACGTACCTATCAAGAAAGTTTAACCGTTCAATCTATCATAGGCGAAGTTAGAGTTGCATCAAGCGCATCGATAAGTTTTGATTACGACTTTGACTTTGAAGGCAACAACTACGATAACGTTGACTGGAACGATACCATCTTTAGCACCTTCTCATTTACCGATATGGAATGGGAAGACCTTACCTTAGAAGGTGGTAAGTTCGTAGTATACGTAATTATCGGTGACGGAATGATGGCTACCTACCGTCAAAACGTTGTAGTTAAGGTACTAAATAGAACCATTGACACCGAAAAGTACGTTAACATTGAAACTGCAGACGGCACCGTACGCGCTCCCGTTGCAGACTATATCTCAATTGACCCATACGTATATCTCATCTATAAGGCATACTACGAAAATAGTGGTAACCTTTCAGATCAAGAGATGATGCAAGGCTTTATTGAGTGGTACTTCAAAAAGTACGAAGTAACCTTCACGTTCACTAAGATTTACGGTGATCCCGAAGAAGATACTCCCGATGAAGTAGGTTTCTTCAGTTGGGCGTTTGACGATAACTCAAGAAATAGTGCTATCTACAAAGAGTTTGACATCAACAACCGTCATAGCGAAGGCATAAGCAAGTACACCTACGTTTACACCGTATTCCACGGACAAGTAATTGCACTTTCCGTTGAAGTATTGCCACGCACCCTTGACTCTATCTGGGTAGAAGGGGAAGAAAATAGGGGCGAATACACCGTTGACGCACTTGAACCCGATACCTACGTACTTCCCACCAACCTTATCTACTACTTCAAGGGACAAAACGGCGAAGACTACGTATTGAATTTCAAAGATTACTACTATGCTGAAGAAGGTATTCCATCACTCTTTAGCACCTTGCCTGAAACTTTCGCAATAGACTTTACCGGCGTAAACTTCGGCGCACTCCTTGACGGTCCTAACGCGTTGAGTATCATTAAGTGGGCTCAACCTACTGCAACCAACGTAAAACTTGAAGGCAACACCTATCCCTTCAAGGATTTAACCACCGATACCACTACTTCATTCTTTGACCTTGCAAACTACTTTGACCTTGCTCGTGAGTGGTACCATCGCGGTGATTACGACGAAGGTTGGTTCTTCATTGAAGAAGTTGCCCTAAAGGTTAACGTTCCAGACAAGATTATAGGCGAGCGCGACTATACATTCAAGACGGGCGCAGAATTTAGCGAAGTAACCGAAAAGGTTATGAACGTTCAAGTTGCTCCATACTATACCGACGGTCAAACCACCGTGGGCGAAAATTGGGGTATCTTCTACGTTGACCCATACGATAGCACCACTTGGACGCTACCAAGAGAGATTTACGTACTATTTGACGGCGTAATCCCCGGCACTTATAGTCCATACTTCTATGAAGTATCTTGGAGAAACGTTGCAGGCGATAGCGTAGTTCACTACGATAACGCAACGGGCGAATACGTACTCTTAATTGATGAAAACCTTACTGCAAACTACTACTTCTTAGAAGCAACTATCGGTGCAGGCGAAAACACTATGACCATAAGAATACTCGTTCAACATATGACGGGTGTGGCAGAAGATATTACCTTCCGTATGGCAAACGGTGCGCTTGCAGATGGTAATCTCGTAAAAGACGGCATCAACTATACCGATACCCTTACTGCAACCACCGTAGCAGAAAGCGACTATCAACTTAAGACCTATAATTGGGCAGTTGATACCTATGCTCGCTTTGAAGTTGCAGAAGTGCTTGACGTTCTCTTTGCAGACGGCACTCGCCGTAGTTATAACGCAAATTGGCACGATCACGCACCTTGGGTACAAGGCACTTCAGTAAAGGTTTACACCACCTTAGGCGACGCTTATTCAAAACAAAAGGATATGGCTCTCACCTTTGATATTGAAGCAAAGGTTATTGAAACCATTACTTTGAATAGACTAACCGATGCTAATATGCCCGACGGTTTCGTAAGAAACTATCTCGTTGACGATAACGCTATTGAATTAAGCGATATCGTATTGAACGCACAAGGCTATATTGCAATGAAGGACGGCAGTGGTATGACTGCTTACGACTTCTTCAACTGGTTGATGGGCGATATAACTATAACCTTCTACGGTGGCTTTGAACCTATCAATATCACCGATGCTGCAACTTCTGCACAACTCCCCATCTTCGGCACCCTTGACACTCAAAAACTTATTGAAGAGTGGTCTAACGCATACGGTCAAGGCGTAGATATCTACGTTGGTCAAGATAAGGGCGCTCACGACTATACCATTAGATTTGAACTCTCTTGTGAAAACAAGGATAAGGTTGACTTTGATAGCACTCAATCAAACGTTATTGACTACGTTGAACTTGAAGTTTACAACGCAGACAATACGCCTAAGTATCCCAACGGCTACGTCGTAAAAGATAACCTTACCTTCACCTTAAAACGCGCAGATGGTAGCCTAACCGTATACGGTGGAAGTGGCGCACCACTACCTGAAGTTTGGTCAGTAGCATTCCCATCTCAAGAAATAGAAAATGATTACTGGGCAGACGATACCGTAAGAATGGTGGAAGTAACTCCTTACGAACAACTAACTACCATTAGTTGGGAACGCTTGATGCTCGGTGGCGAAATTTGGCTCTCCGCTATGCTCCCCGATAGTTCACGCGTATACGTAAGAATTGCATCACGCAGTTACGACATAGGCTCTAACTTCCACTCTGCAGACGACGATGATAGCCGTTATGACATTACCTACGGTACCGTAGTAATTGACAACTTATACGATAACTATCGCTTGTCAAGTTTCGTAACTCCTGAAAATCTACCCTCTAAGGTAAAGATAGGCGATCCCGATGCATCACCCATCGTAAAGAGTGGTATCGTATGGCATCTCGTTGCCACACGTGAACAACTTGATGCAATCAACTATAAGGGAACGAGCGAATACGCAGGTGGAGTAATTGAACTTGCTAAAGCAACCATTATGGGCAAGGAAGTAACCTTGAACCTAAAGGTTCTACCCACCGAAGTAATGCAATTTAACTACGACCACGAACAAGTAGCAGCCGCTCGTCACTTCGTTTCAGAAGAAAAGAACGACTTTGGTTACATCGTGGTTAACGTTGACGCTTACCACAACTGGGCATATAACGGCAACTTTATAATTCCTTCACAAATGAAGTTCCGTTACGATGCAGAAGACCGTTTCGTTGACGTTGACGGCGACGGTGTAAACGACGGTTATTCAAACGAATTCAACTACGTTGGCGTATACTTCTACCTTGAAGAAACGGGCGCACAAATTAGTGAAATAGCCTACGACCTAAGTGGGCATAAGATTGGAGGTCTAACTAAGGGTAATCCCACGAGAGACGTTTATGCCTATGCAACGCTTAAGGACGGTCAAGTACTAAAGGTTATCTTCCACTTCCTTGACAAGACCGTTGAATCTATAAACGCAGGTCAACTTGATGATAGCACCTTGTGGTTAGACCCATATACCGAAGATAACGTTAGCGTACCTAACGTAATAACTATCAACTTCGCAGAAGGTAAGGCACTTGAATACAACGTAACTTGGGAAGTACCCACCGACTTTGAAGTTATGTACGATACCTATAGAAGGGTACTTGGTGGAGATGCTAACAACTACTTTGCATTTATTTCTACCTTGACCGGCTACACCGGACTCGTAGACCAAGACCTACTACTAATGGTAAAGGTTTACGACAGAGTATTTGATAG
>JAZQVF010000080.1:0-1778 GCA_045631675.1 Candidatus Stercoripulliclostridium sp. | reverse complement strand
AAGATTGGTAGAAGAAAGTCCATTATGCTCGGCTTTGGTATGGCACTCATAAGTTACCTACTAATCTTCTTCTTTGCAGCAACCCCAAGCCCATCTGCAGTATATCTATACTGTATCTTCTACCTAATTGCAGGCTTCGGTCTAATTATCGGTAACGTTAACACCTTCCCAATGGTTGTTGAACTTTCTTCAAACGCAACTATCGGTAAGTACACCGGTCTTTACTACACCGCCACGATGTCCGCTCAAGCAATTACCCCATTCATAGCAGGTTTGATTATGGACGAGTGGGGCACCAAGTACTTGTTCCTATACTCAGTAATTTGCGTACTTATCTCTATTGCACTTATGTTCTTCGTAAAGCACGGCGATAGCAAGATGGTACCACCTAAGTCCAAACTTGAACTTCTTGGCGCAGCAGACGACTAAAATTAATGAAAAATGGGCGACGCCTTAGGGTGTCGCCCATTTATACGAAAAAACGGAGAAAAAAAAGATGAAAAGATTACAAAAACTTATTGCAGCGCTAAGCGCTATCGTAGTAATTGCAATTCTTGTTGCAGGCCTTGTTGCACCAATGCTTAGCCCCAAAGAGCCTGATATTATAATGACTGCTTTCGCACCCGGTGAAAGACCCGAGGGCGAAAAACTTGACCTTATTATGCCTGATGCAGAAAATGAAACGGCAGTTAAGGAATTCGTAGCAGAACTTTATGCAATCGCAGCAGAAAAGTATTGCACTGCTCCAAACGTAGCATATCAAACTACCTATTCAAACACTATGATGGGTGTTCCGGTAACCGGTCAAAGATATAACGTAAGAAACGGAGACAAGAACTATTATACCGAATATTCCTTCATTGAAGGCGACACTGGTATTCTTGGTGCAATCGTAGGTATGGCAGGTGGAGATAACACTCGTTTTGCAGAAGCACGTTATACCGATGGTAGTATGGATTACACTTCATCATACAAGATGGCAGTACAATCTGAAAAGAACGCACCCACCTACGTAATGGATGAAAACGGCAACCGCGTATACGACGTTGTATGGGATCTTGCAGTAGCAAAAGAACTTGAAAAACACGACTACGGCTATCGTCTAACTGACCACGACATCACCGTAGATACCATCTTAGAAGCAAGCGTTGAGTACAATGAGGAAGAAGGTTATTACACGCTAAACCTTAAACTTGACCTAGAAAAGGCTCCTGCACTCATCACTCTTCCCAACCTAAAAGAAAGTTCTAATATGGCAGACGCTCACTACACCACCCTTGATCAAGAGATTGAAATTTGGGACAACGGCTATCCACGTTACTTCCACGCATTTGATATTTGGGAAGGCACCATGGTAATTAAGATGTCCTCTGAACTTGATTTCAGAACCACCTACTATTTTGATGATTATTGGACAGATATCTCTAATTATCAGTATATGGAGGAGTACTGCAAAGCACGTTAAAACGCGTTATTTTAGCGAAATACTACGTTAAAACAAAAGACCCTGCAGGGCGCAGTACGGAAGTACAGCAACCCTTGGGGTCTTTCATTTTGCCTTGTCTTTCATCTAAACTAACGCGTTTTACGCAAATTCCGACTTCCGAATTTCAATTATTCCTTCTTGCACGAATTACTATCCTATGCTATATTATAAATATAGGGCTATTGTTCCTACTTTTGTAGTAAACCAAGTGTTTTAGGGAAAATTGTGTAAAACAACTTAAAATTTAAAATAGGAGATATATATGAAGAAGAAATCTAAATTAAGAGGTGAG
>JAZQVF010000079.1:0-4391 GCA_045631675.1 Candidatus Stercoripulliclostridium sp. | reverse complement strand
TCTATCTACGGCGGTTCTGCTCCTACCTGCCCCTATACCACCAACGATAAGGGTCATGGTCCTGCATGGGCAAACAGCTTGTTTGAAGACAACGCAGAATTCGGTTATGGTATGCAACTCGCAGTTTCTGCAAGACGCGAAAAGATGGAAGCTGATATGAAGGCTGCTATTGAAGCTGGTTGCATCTCTGCTGAAACCGTTGCTGCATTTGAAGAATGGATTGCAAACAAAGACGATGCTGATGCAAGCGTTGTTGCAAGTGATAAGGTTAAGGCTTGTCTTGCAAACGAAGATTGCGAATGCCTAAGCTACATCAAGGGCAACGTTGACTGTCTCGTTAAGAAGAGCGTATGGATCTTCGGTGGCGACGGTTGGGCATACGACATCGGTTACGGCGGTCTTGACCACGTTCTCGCAAGTGGCGAAGACGTTAACGTTCTCGTTCTTGACACCGAAGTTTACTCCAACACCGGTGGTCAAGCTTCTAAGGCAACCCCCACTGGCTCTATCGCTAAGTTCGCAGCAAGTGGTAAGCGCGTAAAGAAGAAAGACCTTGGTATGATGGCTATGAGCTATGGTTACGTATACGTTGCTCAAGTAGCAATGGGCGCTAACCCCAACCAACTCCTTAAGGCTCTTAAGGAAGCAGAAGCATACAAAGGACCTTCACTCATCATCGCTTACGCAACCTGTATCAACCACGGCGTAAACATGTCTAACCCCATGGGCGAAATGAAGAAGGCAGTTGACTGCGGTTACTGGCAACTCTACAGATACAATCCAGATCTCGCAGATGCAGGCAAGAACCCCTTCACTCTTGACAGCAAAGAACCTACTGGCGACTACAAAGCATTCCTAAGTGGCGAAACCCGTTATGCATCACTCAAGAAGATGTATCCCGGCGTAGCTGAAAAACTTTACGAAGTAAACGAAGCAGAAGCTAAGGCACGTTACGAAGGCTACAAGAAGCTCAGTGAAAACTAATCCGTTAATTTAATATAGAAATAGCACCGAGAAATCGGTGCTATTTTTTTTTATTTGGGCAAAAGATTTTAAATCTATTACTGCCTATATTCTTTAAAATAATAAACGTCGTTCACTACAATATATTCTTCTTCAAGATTGAGCAAAAATGGTATTGTTATTCCGTTGGTATTTATATTAAAAATCAACTTTCCTTCACTGCTTGTTTGATAAAATACGCTTTCATTTATAAAAGAAATATGGGTTTCATTAACAATACCATTGAAATCAATTGTTAACTTTTCGTCATCAAACGTCTTTATTATTATAAAGTTATCATTAGAAAGATTTGTATAAAACTTACCACATTGGTAGTTCGTTTTCCCCCTTTGTACTAAGCCTAAAATGTAGTCTACCATTTCAATGCATTGAGTTTCAAGAACATTAAAATCATATTCTTCCCCTAAAGGCATTACTAACGTAATGACTAAATTATACTCACCTTTTTTTAAAAAAGCTTCATAGAAAAAATTATTGGTGTTCCTAACACTACTTTTAACTACACTGCGTTTGCCATCAAATGCAATTTGAGATACTTTACTTCTTTCTATACCTAAAGATTTTTTCTCATATTTTGAATAGTCCCGTCTTTCATTTATCCTAAAAAGAACACTTTCTTTAGGGTTGTTTATAATAGTTACACCAATATCACTAAAAGCTTCACTTTCCGCATAGCTAAGCGAGGTCGTTAAAGCAAAATTTAATTTTTCATCATTGAAAGCACGATACTTATAAGAGTTGCTTATTTTTTTATGATTTTCCCCTATCTCAATTGGATTTACATAATATAAGTTTTCATCTTCAATAAGTTTTAAAAACTTCGTTAGACTATCAACGTTTGCAGTAGCTTGTATTTCCGTATTCAAAAGATTATCACTATAAACTAGTACCCCACGATTTATAATGTGGTTTTCAAACAATAAAAAACCATAGGTTGCTACGATTAAAAAAGCGAATATTAGAACACTCAACACTACTGCCTTTACCGTTTTTAAAACTCGCATTTTATAATTCTCCAATTTTAATTAATAAATACTGCGCCATATACATATTGTTTGTGTATATTGCAATTATTACTTTCTGGCGTTCCATTTAAAAAACATAAATTTACACGATAATAATTTGTAGAATAACCATAAACAATTGAGCAATGCGCCGAATTCAATCCATATGTACTACTTGTGTTTATTGGCTCAACATTATTAGTATTATAAGTAACTAATATGGATGGTTTGTTTTGCGAAATATGGTTAATGATTTTGTTGCGTGGATTCAATATAGTATATGTTACCTCAGCGGAGGTATAAGGAACATAGTTTGCATAATATGTTCTTAAGCCATTTCTTAATGTTGTGCACAATGCTAAAGTTTGATTTGTAACTTGAACATCTAATATACCAAACAAGGTGTTATCATATGGGTAGTTTGTCGGAATATGCGTTTCAGGAAAGTACAAATCATAAAAGCGTAGTAAATGAACAGCAGCTATTCTTCCACAATAATTATTATATCCATCCAACCAACTATTAAGAGCATTACCTTGAAGCGAAGGATCAATATCAAATGTGTATGAATATGCATATAAATGATTTGTTATCAAAGTAAAACTTTCTCTATTCGCATATGTTTGTCCTTCTCTTACAAAAGTTTCATTTATTTCATCCAGCTTATCCATACTACTTTGGTTCAGATTTTGAACTTCACCTCTTGAATTATAAAAATTACCATTATGCTTTGACAAATACGCGCCTGGTCCACCATAGTAGAACGGCTCTTTTAAGGAAGCAAATGGATTTTTTCCAACCTCGCTATATTCACAAATAACACCTGATTCTATATGAGTAATGCTATACCCTCCTTGCCTATTGTATAACAATGTGTAAGAAATCTCATCGTGAAAATCATACAAGCTCTGTTCGTAAATTTCTAACGAGGTTGTTAAGCCATCTGAATTTGTAATTGGATTTGCCAAACATACCACACTAGTTCCAACAAACACCATTACTATAAATGATAAAATTGTTACAAAAACTAACTTAATTGCTTTTTTCATATAGTCCTCCTGGTTTTTTCTGGCTTTTAAATTTGCCATCTATAATAAAAACGCAATTCTCCATACAAAACGTTGGTGCTTTATGAAAATTTCTTTTTTATTTTTGCCTTTGTCGGTAGCTCGTAAGCATTATGATAGCAAAAAGCAAAAAGTGGTATGCTTGTTAGCGTCATTAATCCAGAATACAACAATAAAACTGTGTTGGGGTGGACGTTGATTGTACTTGAGAAAGATTCTCCATATCCACCAACACTTAGCCCAAAGACTTGTAACAAGTAAGTAAATTCAACGTTTAACCAAGCAATTTCCACAATTAAACTTGTAATGAATATCATCAAGAAAGCAATTGCCGTGCTTCCTAATGCAATTAAAGCTTTCTTAAGCTTTGAAAGCCCTGTGTTATAAAGCCAACGAACGGTATTAACGTTGATTGATAACATTTTTGCTATATCTTTGAATTGATAATCACCAATCACCCTAAGCGTTATTATGCTTTTTCTTTTGTCGTCCAAGCCCTTTATCATATCGTTGAAGCCGTCCATGTCAACGTATTCCGAGATATCCTTACTTGGTAGCATTGGCTCAATATCTTCAACAGCTATCATTTTACGTTCTTTGCGCACCACGTCTATTGATGCGTTTTGTATGACCTTATAAAGCCAGGCAATTTCGTTTTCATTCGGTAGCAAACTCTTGTCCATTTTAATAAATTTCAAAATTACGTTATGTACGGCATCTTCACTTTTTTGATGATCTTTGAGAATAGAAAATGCTATTGAATATAATTTATTAAAATAAAGGGAATATAGCAAAGTAATTCCTTCCATATTTCCCTGCTTAATCAAAGAAATAATATGTTTTATAACCTTGCTACTCATTTGTATCTCCTAAACTAAAGTCTTATAAATATATACGCACGCGAACATATAAAACGTTGGAGTTTTATATAATTATTATAACAATTATATTATATATTTTCAAGAGATGAAAATTTTTAAGATTTTATTTAATATTTCAAACATTTTATAATGTTTCCCTCGTTATATTAGTAGAAATTAAAATTACTAGGAGGAAACAAAAATGTCAAATTTATCTCAAAAAAAGCTCTTTACATTCATGATTTTGCTTTTGGTCGTATCTTTATCCATAGGATTGTTTATGCCATTTATGCTTGTTGATTCAAATAAGAAAGTTGCATATGGCGTTTCAGAAAAAATCTCAGATGCTAACCTCTTCGCTGAACAACGCAAACTCCAGCTTTTAAACTCATTTGTCTCAAGCATGAACGTAGAATATGCAAGCAATGTCGTATATA
>JAZQVF010000078.1:0-1584 GCA_045631675.1 Candidatus Stercoripulliclostridium sp. | reverse complement strand
ACAATATCGGGGTTATACGCCTTGCTCTTTTCGTATAACTTGGTTGCCCTATATGATTCTTCGTTGTTTTCTTGTGCAGTCTTACCACTAAAACCATAGTTTTGTACGTGATAATCTTCTCCTAATAGGTCTTGTAATTGTTTGGGATAGGTGTTTTCAAACCAATTCATAACTGCCATTCCGTAAGTAATACTATCACCTACGCAAGCAACCTTTATTTGACCGTCCTTTGCCTTTGTATGAATATGTAAGTTAAGTCCACAGCCTACGTATGCAGCGGCAGTATAACCTAACGCACCAAGAATACATATTATTACTATAAAGGATATAAGTTTTCTTTTTAGTTTTCTCATAATCCACTCCATGAAATTGGTAAATAAAGTGTATCATAAAACGAAAGTATTTTCAATAGGCAATATTCCACCTATTAATGTCAAAGATAACTTTTAGTCAAATTTCATAAATGAAACAAAAGGTAAAATAGCCCAAAATGGGCTATTTTTATAAATCATCTGCGTCTTGTGTGGGCATTCCACCATCAATTGGCACACCTGTATATGAACCCAAAGGGTCCGATTTTGAGGGTTGTGGCTTTGGTATTTTTATCTTTTTCATACTATCTCCTTTGAAGTAGTATGCATCCTTTAGCCCTTTTTATTCTGCTTGTTTGGAATAGCCGTTATTACCAAGTTAATAAGCAATAATACGGATATTATTATGCTAATTATGGTTATATATTCTACGTTACGAATAAGTGGGAATATGCTAAGTACATATGCTATAGCTGAAAAGACCATTACGGTAACGTCAAGCTTACCTGATTTAACAAACAAATCAACTATCGCAAGCACAAAGGTTATGCAAGTAAAGAATGCGCATAGCCCGGGGAAAAAGCTACCATTTCCCCAAGCAATCATACTAAAATATGCTACTTGGCTAAGATGATACTCTCTAGGGCCACTTGCGTAGACCATAGTATATCCCCAAGGAAGTGCTGAAAGCACTATTACAATTGCTAAAAGTGCAACGTTGAAATATTGTTTTTTCATGTTACCTCCTTTCCCTATCCATTAATTTCAAGATATCATAGTAAACTGACATTGTCAATATAGAAAAAGCACACTACGTAATAATTGTAGTGTGCTTAGTTTAATAGTATCTAGTTTGCAAATAATTGCAATAATATATGATAAACTTGTTTGGTTCGAATTAGTTCTTGAATTGGTGGGGGATAGAAAGAAAAGCGATTTTGTGGAAAGTGGTTACTGTTGGACCGCGAAAGAATGTCTCATTTAATTTGTAATTGTTAAACAATACAACTACTTGTAACGTTGTTAGTTTGTACATAAGCATAAAAGCCATTGGCTTTTACTTTCGCCAGGTTTGCAAGCAAACTTGCGCACCAAGTCCCGTCTTGCGGGATTGGTGAGATGGCCAACAGGAGGAGGGACAAAAGAAAAAGCAAGTCATAAGACTTGCTTTCCTTTTGTGGCTCCCCCTGTTGGACTCGAACCAACGACCTAGCGGTTAACAGCCGCTCGCTACTACCGACTGAGCTAAGGAGGATTAGCTTCCCACGCCGCT
>JAZQVF010000077.1:0-24272 GCA_045631675.1 Candidatus Stercoripulliclostridium sp. | reverse complement strand
ATTGCGTATTGAATTTCAGTAAATGGAACTACGGCAAGTTTAATATCACCACAATAAGCCGTCAACTTCTTTGCAAGATCTTTAACCTTTTGAAGTGCAAGTTCTGAAGTGTATGGGAAACTATGGTAATGAATGGCAAACAATCTTAAACCACGTTTTGCCATAACGTACCCGGCAACAGGACTATCAATACCACCACTTAAAAGCAACATTGCATTGCCACTACATCCCGTAGGTAGACCTTGTGCTCCCATAATCTTATCATAGAAAAGATATGAGTATCCACTTTCACGAAGGTCAACGTTAAGTTCAAAGTCGTACTCAAAAAGGTTTACTTTTAACTTTCCGCCCGTATGTTTTAAGAGATATCCACCGATTTTAGCACCAAGTTCCATACTGGTTAGTGGAAAACGCTTGTCTGCACGTTTTACGGTAACTCTAAAAGTACCACTCGTGGGAGTAATCGTTGCTGCAGCCTTGCAAAGTTCTTCAACGTCCGTTTTAACCTTGAGGGTAGGACTAATAGAGTGAATGCCGAAAACCTTAGTAAGGCGACTGATAATCTCATCCATATCATCACCGTTAAAGTCTTCAATATAATATCTACCTTGCGTCTTAGAAAAATGATAATCTAAGCCAACAAGACTATTTTTTATGTTTTTGATAAGCAAACTTTCAAAATAGTTACGATTATTACCCTTTAAAAAGATTTCGCCAAAGCGAATAAGTATGCAATTATACTTAACTTCCATATTTTGATAACTCCTTATATACGCTTAAATATTCTTTAACGAATATTTCCGCTTCTTCCATTGTGTTATAGATAAAGAAACTTAACCTTGTTACACCGTCAAGATACTTACCGGTCAAGCCAAGTGATTCTGCAATACGACTTGAGGCTTTGTTAGAGGCACAAGCAGAACCTGTTCCAACCAATATACCCTTTCTTTCAAGAGCGTGTTGCATAACTTCGCCCCTTACTTTAGGCGTACTAAAAGAAAGAATATATGGAGAACTATCTAAGCCTGAAAGGAACTTAATTCCTTCTATTTGTTCAAGATTATCTTTTATATAATTTTTAATTTCTGCAAGTTTTTTTTGCGTTTCTTGAAGATTTTGATATCTTTCAACAACTGCTTGCTCGTAAGCAAGAATACCTGAAACGTTTTCTGTTGAAGAACGAAGTCCACCTTCTTGACCGCCACCATATACTATTGGGTTTACGCTTACACCTTTAGCAATATAAAGAGCGCCAAGACCTTTAGGTGCGCCTATCTTATGCGCGCTCATAGAATACAAATCAACACCCATTCCACGAAGATTGATTTCAAGTTTACCTACTGCTTGAACACCATCGCTATGGAATAATGCGCGAGGACACTTTGCCTTTGTGATTTTACACAATTTTGCAATATCGTTTATTGCTCCCGTTTCATTATTAACGTGAATTATAGAAACAAGGGTTACGTTTGAAGTTATAAGTTTTTCAAATTCACTTTCTACAACTTTACCATACTCGTCTACGGGCGCTAAAACGACTTCAAAACCCCTTGCTTTCAATTCTTGAGCCGTAGCGTAAATTGCTGCATGTTCGCTTGCGGATATAATTATTCTTCCACCCTTAATTTTCTTTGAACCAAGAAGTGCAAGATTATCACTTTCCGTACCGCCTGCTGTAAATACAATTTTACCTTCACCTCTAAGTTTTTTCAAAATAGTGTTACGAGCGCGCTCAAGTTCTTGTTTTAAAACAAGACTTTCATGATATAATGCAGATGGATTAAAATAGTTGTCAGTCAGATACTTTTTTACTATTTCAACACTGCTTTCAGTACATTTAGTTGTGCTTGCATTATCAAAAAATATCATCTCTTTAATTTAACAATCGTTACCCCTCTTTCGCCTTCGCCGTATATGCCGTCTCTAAACTCTTTTACCGCAGAGTGTTTCTTTAGTAAAGCCCTAACAACTTCTCTTAACTTACCGGTGCCGTATCCGTGTACTATACGAACTTCGTTAACACCTGCAAGCAATGCTTTGTCAAGGTAAGATTGTACGGCATGCTCTGCTTCGTCTGCTCTTAGTCCAAGAAGCAATAATTCCGGACTAAAGGCTTCGTTTCTTAGCACGTGCTTAGTGGGAGTAACTTCCTTTTTAATTTCTTTTTTCTTTGACTTCAACTTGACGAGTGCATCAAGTTTAAAGTTGCTATTCATTTTACCGAGTCTTACGACTACGTTGTTTTTATTAATTTCCTTTACTTCGCCCTCAACCTTTAACGTTTTAACGAGTACGACGTCACCTACTTTAATTTCGCCTTCGTCCTCTTCACCGAATCCTTCAAATTCGTTGTCTTCTAAAACGATATATTTCTCAAGAGACTTTCTTAATTTTCTTGCCTTAAATAGGTTTTGTTCAGTTGGCTCGTCCAAAATATCACGCAACGTAGCAATTATTTCATTAGCCTCTTCCATCGCATCTTCAACAAGGCGCTTCGTTTCCTTTCTTAGGTTTTCGTTAAGGCGCTCACGTTGAAGATATAATCTATCTCTTTCTCTTTCAACAGCCTTCTTAGTTTCTTCAGCAAGTTCTAACGCTTTTGCCGTTTTTTCTTCATTTTCAAGCGCATTTCTTCTTGCAAATTCAAGTGCGTGAAGCACGTTTTCAAACTCTACTTTGCCATCTTGTATTCCTGCTTCAGCCTCACTAACAATACTCTCTTTCAAGCCTAACTTACGCGCAATAAGCAACGCGTTTGAAGCACCCGGAGTACCTACTATTAGCCTATAAGTGGGGTTATAGGTTATTGGGTTAAAATCCATTGATGCATTTTCACACCTATCGGTTACAACGGCGTATTCTTTTAGTTCGTTGTAGTGAGTGGTTATTATAGCCTTAGCACCACTTTCTTTAATAAAAGAAGAAATACTCATTGCAAGGCTTGCACCTTCTGTTGGGTCAGTACCTGCTCCTAATTCATCAAGAAGAACAAGGGTGTTTTCTGATAAACTATCAACGATTTTTACGATGTTTGCAATGTGTGAAGAGAACGTAGATAGATTTTGCTCAATGCTTTGTTCATCACCGATATCGCAAAAAACGTCGTCAAACAATGCAAGTTCTGCACTTCTTGCAGGCACGTAAAGACCACTTGATGCCATAATAGTTAAAAGACCGGTGAGTTTTAAGGAAACGGTTTTACCACCCGTGTTAGGACCGGTTATAAACAATAAATCAAAGTCGTCGCCTACTCGTATATCGGTAGGAACAACCTTTTCTTTATCAATAAGTGGATGCCTGCCCCTTTCAATTCTAACCATACCCTTCTCGTTCATTATCGGGCGAACGGAACGAGTAGCATTGGCATAATAGGCTTTTGCAAAAATAACGTCTAAACGAACGATTTTTTCAAAACTTTCCTTAATTTGCTCTACGCTCGTGGAAACTCTAACGGTAAATCTTCTTAGAATTCTTTCAATTTCCGCTTGTTCTTCAAGAATATGTGTTTTTAAAACGTTGTTGAGTTCAACTATTGCCATTGGCTCAACGTATATAGTTTGTCCAGATGCGCTTTGGTCGTGAATAAGACCGGGTATTGCACTTTTACACTCGGCTCTAACGGGTATAACGTATCTATCACCCCTAACGGTCACAATGTTGTCTTGAAGGTACTTTGAATACGTTGGACTCGTTAGATAGGAATAGAGTTTGGATTTGATTTGTTCGCCCGTCTTTTTAATTTTAATTCTTATTGAGCGAAGTTCATCAGACGCCCTATCGTGCATCTCGGTGTCAGAAATAATTGCATTGTCAATATCTTCTTCCAACGCTTTATCGGTATAAATGGAATTAGCAAGCGATTTGATGAGTTTTACGTTATCATCGGGAACTTTTGCAATTGTCGTTTTAACACTTCTTGCAACTCTTAACATTCTTGCAACTCTTAAAAGTTCGCCCATGCTAAGCACGCTCATTACAGAGGCTTTTTCCAAAACGTAATCAATATTATCAAATGCAAAACTTAAATTAGTTGCATATTCAAATGCAATCTTGTCGGCTTCGTATACTTCATCTAAAAGTTCGTTGACGTAACTAAGTTCTCGCATAGGCCGTATTTCTCTAACGGCCTCGCGAGCAGGCTCAGAACTTGCAAAAGTTGCAACTGAGTCCAAAATCTTATGAAATTCAAGGGCTTTTAGTGTTCTTTCTTGCATTATCTTAATACGATTCCTAATTTTTCTTTTAGTGCGTTGAGAACGTTTTCTATTTCCTTGTTTACGTCGCCGTCTTTAAGCGTTCTATCCTTTGCTTGGAAGGTAAGTTTAATTGCAACACTCATCTTTCCTTGCTTTACAAGGGATTCACCTTTATATACGTCAAACACTTTAGTGTCTATAAGTAGATCTGAACAAGCACCTTCTACAGTTTCAAGCAAAGTGTCTGCTTCAAGTGTAAGGTCGCAAACAAGTGCAAGGTCTCTTTCCATTGCTTGGAATTTGGAAACTACTTTGAAGTTATCAAATGAAAGTGCGTTATCTTCAAGATATTCTTCGTTGATTTCAGCAATATACAAACGTTTGTCAACATCATATTCTTTTGCAACTTCATATCTTACTTCACCAAGATAGCCTATTTCTTTGCCATCAACTAAAATTGAAGCAGTACGATATGGATGCATATACGATATTTCAGTTGCCTTAAACTTTGCGTTGATACGAAGTGCGCTAAGAAGGTCTTCTACGATATACTTGAATGAATAGAAATCTTCCTTTTCTCCGAAAGCACCTATTGCGAGTTTGTTTTCCTCAAGGGGAAGTCTCGTTAAAGGCAACTCATAAGGAAGATAAGTCTTTGCAACTTCAAAGAATCTACCTTGCTTGTTACCACGCAATACGTTAGTTGCCATAGTTTTAATCATACTATGTGCGAGAGTGGTGCGCATAACACTATAATCTTCTCCTAAGGGGCTAAGAAGTTTAACGTTTCTTCTCAACTCACTATCTTCAGGAAGATGTAACATATCCCACGCTTTAGGACTTACAAATGAATAAGTACAAATTTCGTATGCACCTTTGCCAACGAGTATATTCTTAATTTTATCTGCATTTTCTTGTTTCTTGGTCTTACCACCCGCAGTCATTTCTGCATCAGGCATAAGAGAAGTTTGAATTGCATCGTATCCATACATACGGATAATTTCTTCTGCTATATCGTTTACACCAACGATATCTTCACGATAGCCAGGAATTACGGTATGCATAATTTCTCCGTTAACGGTGGTAGTAAGAGTTAAAGAATTTAAGATTTCAACCATTCTTTCTTGTGGTACTTCAATACCAAGAATATGGTTTACGTCTTTTGCAGTGAAGTCAATTTCAAGGGTTTTTGCCTTTACGGGATAACTATCAACGGTACCACTTACGAGTTTTCCCCAACCATTCTTAACGATCATACCAATGGCTTTCTTTAAGCCGTACTCTTGAGAAATAAAATCAATGCCCTTTTCAAACCTTGCACTACTATCTGAGCGAAGTCCTAAAGTGCGTGAAGTACGTCTTATGTTATCACGTGCAAAACGTGCGCTTTCTAAAATGATAGTGTTGGTATCATTAAAGATAGAGTAATTTGCACCACCCATAACGCCTGCAATAGCCATTGGCTCTTCTGCATTACAAATAGCAAGATTGTCTTGGTCAAGAGTATAAGTTTTATCATCAAGTGCAACTATCTTTTCGCCCTTTTCTGCCCTTCTAACAACAATTTTGCCACCTTTTATAGTCTTAAGGTCAAAAGCGTGCATAGGTTGACCAACTTCAAGAAGTACGTAGTTGGTTACGTCAACTATATTATTAATTGGACGCAAACCACTTGATTTAAGTCTTCTCTTTATATATTCGGGAGATTCGGTAACTACAACGTCAGTAAGCATCGCTGCAAGATATCTTGGACAAAGGTCGGTTGCACGATTTTCAACTTCAAGATACTTTTCAATATCATTACCTTCAAGAACGTCCATATAATCTTCAGGCATCTTTAAGGTTTGGCCGGTAACTGCTGCGACTTCTCTTGCAATACCTAAAATGCTATTAGCATCTGTACGATTAGCAGTAATACCAACGTCTAAAATAACGTCGTCAGTACCCATAACTTCGTTTATATCCTTTCCAATAGGAGTGTTATCAAGAAGTTTTAGTACCTTATCTTCCCCTGCGCCCTTGTAATCTGCCTCGGTTAGGTTAAGTTCGGAGCCTCCGCAGAACATACCGTTTGAATGTACGCCACGAAGTGCGCCTTCGTGAATTTCCATACCACTGAAAAGTTTTGCCCCTTCAAGAGCAACGGGAACGATATCCCCTGCTTGGAGCCACTTATTGTTAGTAACGATTTGACGCTCTACGCCATCGTTAAGATCAATTTTACATACGATGAGTTTATCTGCGTTAGGATGTTGCTCAACGCTTAGTATCTTACAAGTCTTAACACCTTTTACGGCATCGCCTTGATTAATGACTGCTTCAATTTCAAACCCACAAGAAACAAGTTTATCTGCAAGTTCGGAGATAGAAACGTTGATATCTACAAAATCTTTTAACCATTTAACGGGAACTAACATATTTCTACCTCCTATTTGAATTGTTTAGAGTAACGCACGTCATTATCAAAAAGTAAACGCATATCGGGAATGGAGTATTTGATCATAGTTGCTCTTTCCACACCTACGCCAAAGGCGTAACCGGAATACTTTTTGCTATCAATGCCACACATATCTAAAACTGCGGGGTTTACAACACCGGCACCAAGTAGTTCAATCCAGCCCGTTCCTTTACATAAACGGCAGCCTTTACCACCACACATAGCACAACTAAGGTCTACTTCTACGCTTGGCTCGGTAAAGGGGAAGTATGAAGGACGGAAACGAACTTTAGTCTCACTTGAGAAGAACTTCTTTGCAAATTGTTCAAGAGTACCTTTTAAATCAGCAAGGGTAATATGCTCGTCAATAACAAGACCTTCAATTTGTTGGAACATTGGTGAATGGGTCGCGTCATCGTCTGGACGATATACTTTTCCTGGACAAACAATGCGAATTGGAGGTTGTGTTTCTTCCATAACGCGTGCTTGTACGCAAGAAGTTTGTGTTCTTAAAAGGATATCGGGAGAAATATAGAAACTATCGCCAAAATCTCTTGCAGGGTGATCTTGTGGAATATTAAGGTTTTCAAAGTTATACTTTGTATATTCCACTTCAGGACCGTCTGCAACACTAAAGCCAAGACCGATAAAAATATTCAAAATATCATTTTTAACTAAAGTTAATGGGTGTAGTGCGCCCATTTCGTTGTCTTGAATGGAAAGAGTTACGTCAAGGCGTTCTTTTTCTTCAATTTCTTTACGCTCTTGAGTTGCAATATCTTGCATCTTTGATTGAAGTGCGCCTTCAATTTTAACTCTAACGTCATTAACGAGTTTACCGATAGCGGGTTTCTCTTGTGGTGGTACGTCTTTTAGGGATTTTAGAAGTGCAGTAATTTCGCCTGCTTTACCAAGATATTTAACACGAATATCGTTAAGTTCTTGGGAAATCTTAGCGTTTTTTATTGCATCTAATCCCATTGCGGTAATTTGTTCAATTTTTTCTTTCAACATTGTAAACTCCGAATGAAAATGTTATTGAAAAGATTATAACACTTTTCGCGCGTGTGTGCAATTTAAATAAGACAAATTCATATATTAAAATATGGCCACCAAAAAAATTAGCGTAAAAGTCGTAATATTTTTATTAGTTTTAATGATTTTAATTTCCGTAACTTTATACTACAATCTTACGATAGCACCATTCGTAGTAAATCTTGCAGAAGCAGAAGTAAAGCAAACGGCAATAAATACGCTCGTAGAAGGAGCGCTAAAACTTAAAAATTATGAAACGTTTTATAATGAATTTTACGAATATGAAAAAAACGCAGAAGGCGATATAGTACTTATTAGGGCAAACACTGCAAAAATTAACCTAATGACAATTTACGCACAAAAAGAGTTGCAAAAGAGTCTAAATTCGCTAAAAAAAGATAAAATTAGCATACCTGCAGGTGCCTTTACAGGCTCGTCTTGGCTCGCTGACAAAGGAAACGGCATTGAATTAAACGTTATACCAATAGGAACTATTGAAACAAAAATAAACTCTTATTACTACAACGAAGGAATAAATCAAACGCTACATAGATTGGTGTTAAAAACGACTGCAACCGTGAGATTATTAGTGCCAATTAGAGCAAAGGACGTTACGATTTCAACGGAATTTTTACTTGCCGAAGACGTATTAGCGGGAAGAGTTCCTGAAAGTTACGTAACAGGAATTAGTGATGACAATATATACGACTTACTACCCTAAAAAAAGGCTTTGGAAACAGTCCAAAGCCTACGAATTTTAAAGTGAAAAGAAATACTTTTTCATAGTAACGGTATCTTCTGCTTGAGTACCGTCTGACTCACATATTACGTAAGGAGACATACCCTTTTTATGGAAAATTTCCATTAATGGTTCAAAGTCCGGTCCATAAATTTTGTCTTCAAAAGTAAGATGTCTTACCTCTCCTTTAGCACCAAACTCAATTTTTGAAAAATGAACGTGCATATCAAAAACTTTATGTTTTGGCAAGAAATCTTCCATTTTTTGAATTAGTGTATTATAATTAATGGCGTTTTTTAGAATACCTTGCTCTCTTGCATTGACGTGGCCAAAGTCTACGCAAGGGTAAAAGCGAGGATCCAAATTGCAAACTTCTATTATCTCTTCAGGAGTGCCAAGTTGAGCAGTTTTACCCATTGTTTCAAAGCATACTTTATAACCTTTGCCATAGCCTTCCCTATCCAAAACTTCAATTAACCCTTTGGCATTTTCCACCATAAGTTTAACCGCATCTTCGCGCACCATTTTGCCTTGCGTAGCGGGGTGAACAACCACCCTTTCTCCACCAAAATCTTTTACCTTTTTAAGAGAGGAAAGTATGTAACCATATGATTTTTGAATCATCTCGGGATCGGGGTTTGCAAGGTTAATGTAGTATGGCGCATGAACGGTCATCTCAAGTCCTTCTTCCTTGAAACGCTTTCCGATATTCGTTGCCGTTTTTTCATTAAGATTTATACCCCTACCAAATGAGTATTCAAACACGTCAATACCCCTATCTTTGCACCATTTAGCGGCTTCAAGAGTTTGAGTATATCCTTCGTCATAAAAACTTTTTGAGTTTCCCGCAACTCCAAATTTAATCATTTGACTCCCTCACTTTTTGTATATCACTGTGGATTTGTGCCTTTAATTCTTCAAGAGAGTTGAATTTTACAACACATCTAATGCGCTCAACGAATTCAACCCTTATAATTTCCCCATATATATCTTCGTCAAAGTCTAAAATATGGGTTTCTATCGTTCTTTTATGATAATTATAGGTAGGACAAGTGCCAACGTTGGTTACGCCCTTATACCATTTATTATTTACGCGTACGCGCGTATCGTAAACACCGTCAAGAGGTACAACCTTGTCTTCTAAAACGTTTAGATTTGCAGTAGGCAATCCGTTTTTAGCGCCCTCGCCCCTACCGTGGACAACTTCGCCTTCAAAGAAGTATCTACCACCCAACATAGTGTTAGCGATGCTTACCTCACCGTTTTCAAGGTACTTCCTAATATCGGTTGAAGATATCTTTTTATTCCATTCAGCCTTAATAGGTTGCGTAATACAAATGATTCCCTTAGAAAGCGCCCAATTAGAAAGTTCTTTCATCCCCGCCTCGGCACCTATGCCAAAACGGAAATCTTCACCTGCAATAACTCCACCGACACCTAATATTTCAAGATAACGCAAAAACTCATCTGCAGACATCTTTAAAAATTCAGTACTTGGAGCACCAACAAAAACTTTGTTTATATTCAATTCTTCAGAAAGCATTTTCTTTCTTTCTTCCAAATTATAAACCAACTTATCAGTTTTACCTAAAGTCTTAAAAAAGTCGTCATCAAAGGTAAAAACTGCAGGAATTAGGTCATAAATCTCGGAAATTGCGCTTAAATTAGCAAGCAAACCCCTGTGTCCAATGTGCAAACAATCAAAAAATCCAAGCGCAAGCATATATCTTGGCATATCGTCAAGATTTAGTTTTGATAGTTTAGTTTTTTCTTGAAAGTTGATTCTCATTTTAGTCTTGCCTTAAAATCTATTCTATCATCTTCAACGTTCTTTTCTGCTATCCACGTTAGTTCTTCGTTAATATAGATTGTGAAAACACCGTTAGGAACGCCAAGTTTCATCCTTACACCATTGTCAAGCAATCTCTCCGCCCCTTTAGGAGCATCAAAACGAGCAAAACTTGAAAGTATTTCTTCTATACTATATAGATTACTTTCTAAGTCTATAGTTTCAAGTTCCTTTAAGGTATAAGAACGATCAATGCTAAACGCACCACTTGCCGTACGTTTAATGTAACGCATATAACCAACGGTGCCAAGCGCATATGCCATATCGCGCGCAATACTTCTTATATAAGTACCGCCACTGCAAGTAACCTCAAAAGCAAAGGCGTCTTCTCTTTTTCCCAAATACTTTATACTATAAATAGTTATTCTTTTAGGCTTTAGTTCAAAGGCGACACCTTGTCTTGCGAGATCATATGCTCGCCTTCCATCAACTGATTTTGCCGAGTAAAGTGGTGGTATTTGGTCTATTTCTCCTTCTAATGAAGGCAAAACTGCTAAAATCTGCTCTTCCGTGGGATGAACTTCACACTCTTTAATCACCACTCCACTTTCATCTAACGTGTCCGTTTCTTTGCCGAAAACAAACTCCGTATAGTAAACCTTCTTTTTGTCCAACAAGTAATCAAAAAGTTTGGTCGCTTTACCTACGGCTATAGGTAATACACCTTCGCCATCCGGGTCCAAGGTTCCCGTATGACCAATTTTATCAAAGGCTATTCCCCTATTTTTAAGTATGCGTTTCAACTTCGTAACCACGAATGCAGAACTCATACCTTTTTCTTTATTTACGTTTATAAATCCGTTAAGCATCGTAGTCCTTTAGGAAGCGTTCTGCTACCGTTAAAAGTTTATTAATGGTTTCACTCAAAGTAGAATAAATCCTACAACCACTCGCATTGAAATGGCCACCACCACCAAATAGTGATGCATATTTACCGGCATTAACACCATCTTTAGAACGTATACCAATTTTAAATGCAGGTTGATCTTCCATTTCTGCTACTGAAATTGCAAGTTTTACACCTTTAATATTTAATACGTTATTTATTGCACCTTCAGTATCATAACCCTTAGTGCCTGATCTCAAATAATCTTCTCTTAAAAAGGTAATTATTGCAATTTTACCATCCATAAAGAATTGTGTGTTTGCGAGCGCCTTAGCCTTAAGATTAAATACCTCGGGTGTTTCTTCCTTCATTAGTTTAAAGGTAAGCGCGTGACCGTCTACACCATATCGCAAAAGTTTTGATGCAACTAAAAATGTTTCAGCGCTAACTGAACTAAAAGAAAAAATACCACTATCCGTAACCAATCCGGCAAATAAGCAACTTGCTACGTCTTTATCAATGGCACTTGCATCGTTTTCCACCATAAACTTATAAAGAATTTGAGTGGTTGACGCTACGTTTTCAAAAATTAAGTCATCTACAAAAGGCTCGCCCGTTTCATGATGATCAAAACACGCGTGATCATCACAACGGTTAAAGAATTTTTTTGCACATTCTTTACCCATACGAGAGGCAGACCCACAATCTACTGCAATACCTAAATCATAGTATTTTAACTCTTTAGAGTTAATTACTTCAATCCCCGGTAAAACGTAAAGATTTTGCCTAATATCTTCTTTTTGTTCACAATAAACGAATACTTCCTTTCCTAAGTTCCTTAAATAATGATAGAGAGCAAGACTGCTCCCTACACAATCGCCATCTGGATTAACGTGCATAAACACGGCAATCGTTTCGGCAGAAAATAGTTTTTTAGTAATTCGTTCGTACATTTCTTTATTCCCCGTCTTTGGGTACTTTGATTTCTTTTAGTATTTTTTCAATTTTAAAACCGTAGTCAATACTATCGTCTAATACGAAAATCAAATTAGGAACGGCTCTAATCTTCAAGCGATTAAACAACGCATTGCGTAAAAAACCTGCACTTGCGTTTAAACCCTTTATGACTTCTTCTGCATTACCATCCATTACGCTTACGTGGATTTTGGAGTATTTTAAATCTCCAGTAGTATCCACGCGCATAATGCTTAGCATTTTACATTCTCTAACTCTTGGATCTTTGAGTTCATTTCTTATTAAACCCATAAGTTCCTTCATTATTTCTGAATTAACTCTTTCTATATTCATATTATCTCTTTTCTTCTACGATATTGAAACTTTCAATGATATCGCCTTCTTTAATATCGTTCCAGTTGTCAAGACCGATACCACATTCGTAACCTTGCATAACTTCCTTCATATCGTCTTTCATACGCTTTAAGGAGTTGATTGCAGTATCTGCAATAACAATGTTGTCACGAATAAGTCTTACCTTAGCATTACGAACGATTTTACCATCAAGTACCATAAAGCCTGCAATAGTACCAACGCTTGAAATCTTGTAGGTTTGTCTAACTTCTGCCTTACCAAGATATTGTTCTCTATACTTAGGTGCACTGAGACCTCTAATTGCAGCGTTAACGTCATCAATTGCGTCGTAAATGATACGATACAAGCGAATTTCAATGTTCTTTGCTTCAGCAGAGTTCTTTGCATTACTATCAGGACGAACGTTGAAACCAATAATGATAGCCTTTGTTGATTCTGCAAGGTTGATATCACTTTCGTTAATTGCGCCAACCATAGCGTGAGGAATTACAACCCTAACTTCATCAGTTGAAAGTTTTTGTAGTGATTCGCAAATTGCTTCAACGGAGCCTTGAACGTCTGCCTTAACGATGAGATTAAGAGTCTTCATCTTGCCCTCTTCAATGTTACGGAATACGTCTTCAAGTGATACGGAACCGGTATTAATCTTGCGTTCTCTATCCTTAGCAATACGGTCTGCAACAACACTCTTAAGAAGTTTATCATCGTCAAATGCCATAAGTTGGTCACCTGCGTTTGGAACTTCATCAAGACCGAAAATCATAACTGCAGTTGATGGGCCGGCCGTCTTAACCGTTCTACCCTTATCGTCTTGCATTGCTCTAATTTTACCAGTAGCAGTGCCTACTACGATGTGGTCGCCCACTTTTAGAGTACCAGTTTGAACAAGAATGGTTGCAAGTGGACCCTTGCCCTTATCAAGTCTTGCCTCAACAACTGCACCCTTTGCCTTTCTATTGGGGTTAGCCTTGAGTTCCATAACTTCTGCTACGAGAAGAATAGTTTCAAGGAGTTCATCAATACCTTCACCCGTCTTAGCAGATACCTTTACTACGGGTACGTCACCGCCCCATGCTTCAGGAACAAGGCCGTGTTCAGTAAGTTGCGTCATTACGCGGTCAGGATCGGCAGTATTCTTATCAATCTTGTTGATAGCAACGATAATTTGACAATCCTTTGCAGCCTTTGCGTGGTTAATAACTTCAACGGTTTGTGGCATTATACCGTCGTCTGCAGCAACTACGATAACAATAATATCGGTTACGTTAGCACCTCTTGCACGCATTGCGGTAAATGCTGCGTGTCCGGGGGTGTCGAGGAAACTGATTTGTGAACCCTTTACGCTAATACTATAAGCGCTAATATGTTGGGTAATACCACCTGCTTCCCCTTCTGCAACCTTTGACTTTTTGATATAATCTAGGATTGAAGTCTTACCATGGTCAACGTGTCCCATAATAGTAACGATTGGGGGACGGGTAACGAGTGCTGATGGGTCTTCAGTGTCTTGTTCAAAGTATGAAATAAGTTTTTCTTCAGAAGTTTCTTCTCTTTGAAGTTCAAGAGTAATACCAAAGTCGCCCGCAACGAGTTCTGCAGTATCAAAATCAATTGAATCGTTGATGGTCTTCATAATTCCAAGTTGGAACAATCTCTTGATGATTTCAGGACCACTCTTACCTATCTTTTCTGCAAGTTCCTTGATTGGAACGTTATCTTTTGTTATAACTGCGTGTTCAATTACAACTGCTTCAGTAACGTTGAATTGAGCCTTGTTAGATGCACCGGTCTTTCTGGTACGAATCTTCTTTACGTTGCCTTCATCGTCGTATTCAACGGCTGCTCTACCGCCACCTTCAAGCCCCTTCTTAAGTTTTGCTTTCTTACCAAGATGAGTCTTTTCTTCAGGAGTATTGTCAAAAATCTTCTTCTTTTGAGTATCCTTTTGAAGAACGGGTGAATTGTTAAGATGCTCAATTGCATTTTGACGTTGGAATGCATTCATTCCAGCGCTTGCGTTATTGGCATTGTTATTGTTCTTTTCACGGAATTGAGTGTTTTGAGGTCTTTCCGTACGCTTAGGACGACTCTCTTCGACTGGTGGAATATACACTCTAATAACGGGCTTTTCAAGATTTTGTTTTTTGGGCTTAGCAAGAATTTGAAGAGCTGCCGCTTTTGCAGCGTTTATTTGCTTTTGGTTTTGTTTTTCATCGTTCTTCTTAGGAACTTGAACTTCCTTAGGTATTTCAATTACTTCTTGAATAGTTTCAGGTTCATCTACGATTTCTTCTTCAACTATTTCTTCAATAACTTCAACAGGCTCTTCAAAAATAGCGGGAGTTTCCTCTATTACCGGCTCTTCCTCAACTATTTCAATTATAGGTTGAGCAGTTGCTGCTTTAATTGCCTCTGCTGCTTCTCTTTCTTGTCTAAGACGTGCTTCTTCAAGAGCCCTTCTTTCTTCAAGCTCTTTAAGAATTTCAAGTTTCTTACTCTTTAACTCTTGCTTAGCACTTTCAAGCGCGTTGCGTCTTTCTTTGAGCATGCTAAGAATGGATTGATTATTCTTTATAAAATCACCAATCTTTTTGATATTGCTAAGAGAGTTGTTATCACTATTTACATTGTTGCGAAGGTTAGTGTTTTCTGCCATTTGTTACTTCCTTAAATATTTAGTTGTTTGGTTATTGCACCCTCAAGGCTCTTGTCCTTAATACCGAGTGCTTTACACCCTTCGCGAGGGCTTATTTCTTTAAAATCTTCAATTTCAACCAACTGATGACCAAACTTGTTGCTCATATCAGTTAATTTTTTAATTGAATTTTGGGAAAGGTCTGAAGAATATAATATTAGCAACGGCTTTGAGATTTTTTCCAAGTTATCAACCCCTAAAACACATTTGCCCGCCTTGAACGCAAACCCCGTATAAGTCTTAATTTTAGAAATGGAGTTTTGCAAGAGCTTCATATAGTTCATCCTCTATTTGCATTTTAAAACTTCTATTTAGAAGTTTTTTTGCTATACACTTTTGAATGCAAGCGCTATCTTTACAGATATATGCGCCTCTACCATCCATTTTACCATCTTGGTCAACAAAAAATTCGTTGCCCTTTTTAACTATTCGAAGAAGTTCGGTTTTAGGATGTTTTTTCCTACAAACCGAACAAGTTCTCATAGGAATATACATTATTCTTCTTCTCCTAATGCTGCAAGATCTGCATCGTCTTTAATTGCTTCGCTATAAGGTTTAACGTCAATTTTAAAACCGGTAAGTTTTGCAGCAAGTTTAGCATTTTGACCACCCTTACCGATAGCAAGTGAAAGTTTATCGTCTGGAACAACAACTTTTGCATGACCAGTAGTCTCGTTAAGTTGAACCATAATAACTTTTGCAGGAGAAAGTGCTTTAACGATGTATTCAGAAGGATTGGTGCTATAAGGAATAACGTCAACCTTTTCGCCGTTAAGTTCGTTTACGATAGCGTTAACACGTGAGCCCTTAGGACCGATGCAGGCGCCTTGTGCGTCAATGTTAGGATCGTCTGAGTAAACACTCATCTTGGTACGCATACCTGCTTCACGAACAACGTTCTTAACTTTAATAAGACCACTGCGAAGTTCGGGAACTTCAATTTCAAAGAGTTTTCTTACGAAACCTGCACAACTACGAGATACCATAACTCTTGAAGTACCCTTCATATCGGTACGAACCTTTTTAACGTATACCTTTACTTGATCACCAACGTTTAATTTTTCACCACGAACTTGGTCGCCGGTTCCAAGGATACCTTCCATTTGGGTACCACTGATTTCAACGGAAACGGTGCCGTTTGCTTCAACTCTACGAACGATTGCTTGCATAAGTTCGCCTTCACGATCACTCATTTCGCTCATTGCTTGTTCGCGCTTTGCTTCATTAATGCGTTGGGTAATAACTTGTTTCGCTGTTTGGGCTGCTATTCTTGAAAGATCATCAGGATCAACGTTTTCGCCGATAATATCGCCGATTTCAGCATCTTCTTTGATTTCGCGTGCTTCTTCAAGGCTTAGTTCGCTATCTTCTTGAGGTTCGCCTTCAACTACGGTTTGATAAGCATAGAACTCAATCGTAAAAGATTGTGGGTTCATCTTAACGGCAACGGCACGACTTTCACCGCTTTCTTTTTTGAAAGCAGAAGCGAGGCCAGCCTCAAGGGATGCTATAAGCATATTCTTGTCAAGTTTGTAAACTCTTTCAATTTCGTCAAGAGCCAAAAACAGTTCTTTGTTTTGCATAAGTGGAATTCCTCCGTATTAAGTTGTAAATTTTATATTTGGGCCTTTTTGAGACCTTTCATATCTATGTAAGGTTGCAATACTTTTACGTTAGAGAGTGGCACGAGCGTTTCTTTTTCCTTGCCTTTAACAAGAAGAATTACGTTGTCTTCGTCTCTACCCACGAGTTCGCCTACTATCTTTTTAACTTTTCCTATTGGTTTAAGATAAATTGCCTCTACCATTTCCCCTACGTTACGAGCGTAATCTTTGTCGGTAACGATTGGTCTATCTAAACCTGGTGAAGAAACGTTTAGGTCGTATGCAACTCCATTGGTAATATCTGCAGATTCAAGTGGAATATCAAGGGCATCGTTAACGATTATGCAATCATCAAGGGTAACACCACCCTTTTTATGCACGAAAACGGTAAGAGTGTTCTTCTTACCAACTCTTTGAAATTTAATTTCAACAACTTCATAGCCGAGTTTTTCAACTACGGGAGTTATAACTTCTTCTGCTCTTTCTTGTATGGATAACTCGAATTGCATATTTCCCTCTAAAATAATTTGAGAGCGGCTTTCACCACTCTCAGTCAAGTAATTGCCGTTTAGCGTGTATATATTAGCACACGCATACGCGCCTATGCAAGTGTTTTTCTAAGTTTTTCCAAAACCTTTTCAAAATATTCAGGTGTTTTTGTTTCAAACGTAAGTCTATTTCCATTAATTGGATGAGAAAGTTCAAGTTTAAAGGCATGCAAAAGTTGCCCGTTTAAATGAAATTTGTTTGATCCACCGTAGACGGGGTCGCCAACTATAGGATGATGCATATGAGATGAATGAACTCTTATTTGATGCGTTCTTCCCGTAAAAAGTTCATACTCAACCAAAGTATAATTCTTAAACCTTTCAAGCACTTTAAAAGCAGTCTTAGCCGGTCTACCCTCTTTGTCTATCGCCATCTTCTTTCTCTCAATTTTATGGCGCGCTATAGGCAAATCAATAAAACCCGTATCTTCTTTAATATTGCCGTCAACGAGTGCAATATAGTGTCTTTTTGCACTTTTTTCAGCAATTTGAGCGCTTAAAGAAAGATGTGCCTTATCGTTTTTGGCAATCATAATTAGTCCTGAAGTATCCTTATCAAGTCTGTGTACGATACCGGGTCTTAAAACACCGTTGATGCCACTTAAATCTTTAACGTGGAAAAGTAGCGCGTTAACGAGAGTGCCTGAAGGACTGCCAGGCGCAGGATGCGTAACCATTCCTTGTGCTTTGTTAACAACTAAAAAGTCTTGATCTTCATATACGATATCAATAGGAATGTCTTCAGGTAGTGCGGAAAGTTCAGTAGGCTCATTAAATGAAATGGTTATTAAATCACCATTTTTAAGAGAAAAACCACTCTTTTTTATCGTTTTATTAGAAACGGTAACAGCGCCGTCCTCAATTAAATTTTTAATTCTTGAGCGAGTTACTCCATCAAGTGAATGGGCTAAATAACTATCCAGCCTTTCCCCCACGTCCTCTTGTGAAACGATAAAATTATAAGTTTCCATAATTATTCGCCCTTTTTCTTATCTTCGGGTTTATAGAAAAAGATTACGTAGATAATCAAAAGCGCACAACCTACGCAAAGACCTGTATCAGCAAGATTAAATACAGCAAAATCTATCAATTCAAAATAAAGCCAATCTCGCACGTATCCAAGTGCAAGTCTATCAATGATGTTGCCAAGACCACCTGCAATAAGCAAAATCAAAGCAGACCTAAACCATCCGTTGCGATTTTTTATAGCAAAAATCAAAATTAAGGTCATTAAAACAACGGTAATTATTGAAATTATCGTTAAAATATCGGTTTTTCCTTGGAATACGCCAAAAGATGCACCAGTGTTTTCAACGGGAGTAAACCTAAAAACTCCCTTCCATACGATGATATCCGGTGCACCTGCTGCCATCGGGCCGTATACAAACTCTTTGGTAAGCAAGTCAATAGCAAGCCATACGCCGATAAAAAGAATATCTATGAAAAACCATAGAGCAAGTTTCTTTTTTTCTACGTCAAAAAGCGATTTAATTTTTTCAACAATTTTATTCATAATTGAATTATACAATAAAACAAAAATAAAGGCAAGTGTTAATTGCCTTTGACAAAGTTTGAAAAGGTAGATATTTCCATGCCTTTTGGTAGCATTAAATATTTGCCTCTTCCTATTATTTTCAACTGACTTTTTAAGACGTAATTTGCCCCAAAAAGGAAGTCTAACATTCTTTGATGAAGGACGGGATCAACGAGATTTAGTTCAAATACAACACCTCGTTTTTGCAAGACTTCATCAACTATTTTTTGCATATCAAAAAGTGATTTAGGTGTAGTAAAAACAACTTTTTGAGCATCGTTTGTTAGTGGATTTTTCCTTTTTGCAACGAATTTATCGTAATGAGTCATTTTGCAACTTTTTGGCTTTTTCGTGTCAAATTCGCCATTTTTCAACGTTTTAATATAACCCATATTTATAAATTATGGCTTGTTTTATAATACTTGAGGTCTTTCTCCAAACAAAACTCTTCCAAGTCTAACCTGATTTGAACCACACTCAATTGCAAGCAAATAATCTTCACTCATACCCATAGAAAGGACTTTGAAATTATCGTTTTGAGACTTGATTTTCAAGAATAATTCATTGACTTTAGTAAAGCATTTTTTAAGTTCTTCTTCCCCTATTCCCTGCGGTGCAACAGCCATTAAACCACAAGGCAAAACGTTAGGAAAGCGAGAGAGTTCTTGTAAAAAATCTTCCACTTCATCAACGGACAAACCACCCTTGCAGTCTTCATCTCCCGAATTTACTTCAACAAGACACTTTTGAATTACACCCCTTTTAGATGCCACCTTATTTATTTCTTCAGCAAGAGAAACTCTATCCAGGCTAGATATATATCTAACCTTTCCAACGACGTATTTAACTTTATTGGTTTGCAACTGTCCAATAATATCCCACGTTAAAGACTCATCGTATTTTCCATTAAACTCTTGTACCTTGTTTTCTCCAAAAGTTACTACTCTACCATCACTCTTTAAAAATTTCAAAGTATCTAAGGCACGGAATTTTGATGCAGCAAGTAGTTCTATTGAATTAATATCAATACCTTTACTTTCGCATAATTCTTTAATTTTATTTTCAATTTCATTCAAATTAGCAATAATCTTTTCCATATTTTAATTATATCATATAATTAACGTTTTGAATAGATTATTTTTTATTCTTCTGCATAACTTATTCTACTAATGCTTATCTCATAAGCCGTTCTCGTTTCTTCAACGCCATTCTCAAGTACCTTTTGATATTCTCTTGACTGTATCCTGCCTACAAGGTTAATTTTATCCCCTACTTCAAGATGAGAAGCAAAACGTGCGTTCCTACCCCATGCAATACAAGGTATATAGTCCGATTTATTATACGCACGATTCACCGCAACCAAAACGTCTGCAATCTCTCTATTAAACGGAGTTACCCTATAAATCGGTGGTTTACATATAAACCCACTCAATTCAACGCAATTTTCATTCTTTTCTTCATAGTTTTCACTACAATTACGCACAAAGACCGTAAGCATAAGTTTAGAGCGTTCGTCAACCATTTTGTTATAACTTCTAAATTGCCCCTCAAGTGTTATAAATTCGCCCTTTTCTACCTTCACCTCCTCCATTAGTCTTTCTGAAATCGTTATTGGTATATTATCTATTTGTGAAGATAATCTTTCTACTTGAATACTACTTTCGTAAAAGGATTCGCCGTATACTTCGTGTGAATAAATAGCATTTTTGCCAATTTTACCCGATAAAATTACCGAATTATTGTTCATTTGATTTTCCATTATATACTCCTTCAATATCGTTAGTTGCTAAATTGTTTTCCATTATTATCAACGTAATAGTTTTCTTTGTGGATTATTTCATCAACCCTAACACAACTTAGATTTTTGTTTTTCATTGCCAAACATATTATAGGCAACGCCTCTAATACGTGCTCGCTATTATTATGAAAAAGCACTATTGAGCCACTTTCCATCTTTTCACAAACCCTGCTCACTATTTCACTTGCAGAAATACCTTTCCAATCTAAACTATCTATAGACCATTGTATACAATAGGTATTACGTTCCTGCAGAGTTTCCATTAAAGCATTGTCATATTCTCCGTAAGGCGCTCTAAAATACTTCGGCGCACTACCAGTTAAGCGTTCAATTTTTCTATCTACACCATCAATTTCCTCAATAAGAGTAGATTTGTTTACTTTGGCAAGATGTTTGTGATTTTCGCTATGGTTTGCAACTAAATGCCCTCTTTCACTTATTTCCTTAGTCAATTCTTCGTTTTCATCTATCCAAAAACCGGTCAAGAAAAAGGTACCCCTGAATCCGTTTTTTTCAAGTTCATCCATAATCTTTCGCGTTTTGTCAGAGCCCCATGCCGCGTCAAAAGTTAACGCAACCTTGTCGTCCGATCTACTTACCGAATAAATGGGAATTAAGCGTTTAGACGCCGTTTTAATCGCTTTAGAGGACATTCCAAAAGCAACACTTAACATAAGCACCGACAATAAGATAGCGGCAACCAAATAAATGGCTCTTTTCTTAACGACCAAGAACATTTGCTACTCCATTATACAATATTATATATTGTAGATTTTTAATGCTTTTGTCGAAATAACTCTAAATATAAAAGAAAAGCGCACTTTTCAGTGCGCTCATAAAACATTTTTAAAAATTAGGTAAACGTTATATAGTTTCTATATTCCATCCAATTAGTTGAGGCTTCGTATAACTCCTTAGACGCCTTAGAAATAAATACGTTAAGCACACCCGTATGTGTTTTAGGAATGAAAATTGAACCGTCCACTTTAACAACTCCTATCGCCTTAGAAAGATTTATTACTAAGTTACTACTTCCATCCCAAGTAATAGCATTCTTGCCTATTGAAGTAATAGTATCTAAATAGAAACTATTTAAAGTGTACACCCCACTAAACGCACCTTTACCTAAACGTGCAACAACGCTTCTATTGCTATTTGAGTTAGAAAAATCTGCTACTCCTTCAATAGCGGAAGACGAGTGATATTTTATACTTGTAAGAGCGCTATTTGCAAATGCATAATCACCAATTTCATACAACGCTCCACCGTAACTTACCACCTTTAGGCTTGTTTCGTAGAATGCGTAAGGTGAAATCTTTTGAGTTTGTGATGGTATTTCAAAAGCATCGTTGGGCGCGACTCTACTTTGTGGATAAGCGTATAACTCTTGCGTTGCAACGTTTCCCCTTAGATAAAGAACGCCTGAAAGCGTATAAAATTGCTTGTTTCTTGAAGAAACCGTTATGGATTTAAGATTTTTAGTGCCTTTAAATACGCCAGTTCCCAATTTTTCCATACCACCTAAATCTATATAGGTAATAGCAGTATTCTCAAGAGCAAAATCGCCCATTTCAGTTACGTTTTGAATGGATACACCCTTAATACTTTCAGGATCACTAAATGCGTTTTGTGAAAGGTAAGTTACGTTTCTACCACCAATTTTATCAATTAAGCTTACGTATCCACCCTTTCCAGTGTAAGCAAATATTCCGTATGTACCATTTTCTCTTTCGTACACGATAAAATCGCTAAGCATTTTTACACCGTTGCGATAAAGGTAGAAATCTTCTTCGGCATTACCACCAACAGAAAGAATAATGTAGTTGTACATTATTTTTACGTCAATTTCTTCATTAGTGAGTGTCAACCTATTTTGAATAAAGGTATTAACTGAGTGTGCAATAGGATTAACCATTGATATTTCATCAACTTCTATTATATAGAAGTTGTGTCCATACTTAGATTGCACTTTTACAGCGCCTACTACGTAATTCACAAACACGTTAGATTCAAGTTCGGGATATGCTTCAATAAGTTGGTACCTTTCACTATAATATACCACCTTCATTAGAGCGTCACTGAAGCCTTTTTTATTGCGATCGTATTGCGTACGCAATGAAAAACTATTTTCTTCAGTGGGAACAAAACTTGCGCTTAGGGAAACTGCGCCGTCTGGCATAATAAAATTATCTCCCACGCTAATCATATCGCCTTTGTTGGTTGATGCAATAATTTTTTCTAATTTATAGCCTTCGTCGGGCTTTACTTCTAAAGCAACCCTTTCACCATAGCAAGCAGAAGATTGAGCCTTCAAAGTACCACCTTCGCTTGAGGTTGTTGTTATGGTATAAAGTCTATTTGCATCTATTTCATCGTAAGATAAATATCTAAATCTCAACACGGGATTTTCCCCTGCATCTACGATTTTCATTTGATTTAATTCAAAAACACGAGAATTATTCAAATTCTCAGTATAGGCTCCAAATTCTACCGTTACTTTAATACTATCTCCTATAACGTTACCGTGACCAATAAAATCTACGAAAATACTTTCTCCAACCGCAATATCACTTGCGCTTGCATATAAGCCTACGACGCCATCATCAAAAGATTCAATTGCATATACTCTTTCAAATTGAGCAGATACGACCACGTCTGAATCAGGCATAACGAAAGTTGAGCCGTTTAAGTTTTTAGTAACGCTTTCTCCTTGAGAAATATAAGTAATTGTATAACTACCATCCTTAAAACGATAACCTTCGTTGGGGATTGAGGTTAAAGTTACTTTATCGTATATAGGTGCCTCAGTTTGAGATGCAACTATTACACCACCTGAAATATCATTAATCGTAACTTTATGTGTTGAGCCTGCAGCATAGGCTATAACGCTTAGCATGGCCTCACCTTCGGGCATAATAAATGAATTCCCACTAAGCACTTGACCATTAAGTGTGATTTTAGAAGGATTTACGTTATATCCTTCGTTCTCAATAACTTCAAAGTAAACTATTTCGCCGGGATATGCGGTAGTATTTGAAAGAATAACCTCACAATTATTAGCCACAACTCCTATCTTGCTTGCTCTTTTCACAAAATTAGCAGTTAGTAGCACGCTTTCATTAGGCATACGGAAAACGCTTGAAAGCAATGGAACTCCGTTTACGTAAGCCTTATCAAGTGCGTATCCTAATTCAGGCACTACGGAAAATTCCACCATTTCCCCTTTCAAATAGGAGTTTTTAGGATAATTCAAAATGATACTACCATTCTCTAAAGTCGCAATGCTTAACGTATTCTTTAAATTTTGAATACTTTCAGGAATAAAATAAGCAGTTATAGTAACGTCGCTTGAAGGCATTATGAAACCTTCAACTTGTTGAAGAGAGGTGGTATACAAGTTATTGCCTTGTATTACGTATCTATCAAGCAAATAACCCTCTTCCGGCTCAAAAGCAACGTTAACGAATAAACCCGCAGGACTTTCGTTGCTTTCTAATACTACGGCCCCTTGCCCCGTTATTGCTGAATTAATTTTATATTTTAAAGAATAATCAATTTCCTCAAAGACGGCACCTACAAAAGCCTCGTTATCACCCATATAAAACGCTTGTGAGTTTATGATGTTAGTTTTACCATCGTTACCGTCGGCATAGTTACCATTAAATAAATATAATTCGCTTAA
>JAZQVF010000076.1:0-2826 GCA_045631675.1 Candidatus Stercoripulliclostridium sp. | reverse complement strand
CTTCCAAAAAGTAGTCCGTAAAGAAGAATTATACCTATCATATAATAGGGCGCTCTTTTGTCGGATGCAATGAGGGAATTTTGAAGTGCGCCTAAAGGGCAAGCCATAGCAGCCCCTGGGCAAGAATAGCAATTAAGACCGGGAGTGCATAGGTTTTTAAGGGGTCCTTTATAAATAGTACCCGTAGCGAAACCCTTTAAGTTTGCATTAAAGAGTAGAGCAGAGTATAGTTGAATAAGCCTTCTCTTAGAAGGAAGATATTTTTCAACTTTTGCATATAATTTTGTGAAAAATGCTTTTATCTTATCCATATCTTAACCCAACCCTATACATTCTGTACAAATACGAATTGCCTTACCGAATACGTCGGCAACTCCTCCATTGAGAGAGCCGAGTACGATAAAGACCACCGCAAGCACGAAAACAACGCCACGAATAACCCAAACGGAAATATCTTCATATTGGTTTACAACGGCTTTTACTTTATTTAAAATTTCAACTGCTTTGTCAAGGACGTTTACGTAGAAGAATGAGTTTGCGCCACTCATAACGCCTTTGTTTTCCTTAACTGCAAGTTTCAAAAGAGTTAATTCGCGTTTTTTAGAGAATTTGTTGGAAATACTGCTTGCGTAACTCATTCCCATTGCAATAAGTGCGCTTACGAAGACCACGAGAGTAATATCTTTTACGGAATCGTTTACCGCATCTTTAGAATAGTTTTGTGGATTAAGCGCAAAAACGAGTATGATAACGAGTGCTACAATCCATATTGCAACCGAGCCTATCGTTGTGCCTAAACGAAGGTAACGCTCCCTTAAAATTGCCTTTCTTCCGCTGTCAGCAACCATTTCAACGTTTACTTTCGTTGAAAGAGTATCGTACGCCTTGTCGTTTTCTACCTTCTTTTCCTTTTTCTCTAATGGGAATAGGAAGTGTAAAATGAAACCTACGACTACCAAGCAAGGGAAGGCGATAACGGGCACTGCAATAGCCCTAAAATGGCTTTCAATGGCATCCGTAGTGAATGGGGAAAGTTCTTGAGAGTTATAGATATCCACACAGCTGACAATGAAAAGCACGCCAACCGTAATGGCAAGAGCGATAATTAAAATTGCATAGGAAAGGTGTGCAATTTTAATGGCCAACTCTTTGTCTATTCTCTTCTTTTGAATAGTATTTTCCATTTGTTTTCTCCAAAAAAAACTATCGTAACAATTTACGATAGTTTAATTATAACTTATACGTCCTTTTTAGTCAAGGTTTCACTATTCTTTAGGGAGTGTCTTTTTAGTCTTTTCAAGCACCTTGTTGTAGGGCATAAGCATACCTTCATTCATCATATTACCTGCTTTTGCCATAATTTTTTTGTTTGACATAAGCGCACCTACGAGATACATAGCAATCATTCTACCCTTATGCTTTTGTGGGAAGTCGTATTGACCGTGTGCTTTGTAGAATTTGTGGTCTGCTCTCATAAGTCCTTGCATTTGATATATAAGGTCTCTAAAAATCTTCATTCCACCAATGCCAAGGAAATGTTGTGGGGGTACGTACTTATTCTTAAGAGCATACTCAAGGCTTAAAATAAGGCTATCTATTTCCTTCTTAGTGTCAAACTCGTCGGTTGCAACGCCTGCAAGAAAGTTACCGCCTACGTTAGCTCTACCCTCAATTATCACCTTAAGGTTTTCTTCTTTAGAAAGATTTCCACTTACGATATACCCCATGGGCATACCCATAGTTACCGTGCGATGTCCGTTACAAAATTGCCTATCATCGTAAAGTTTGAAACTTGCACCCATTGAGTGATCCTTAATTGTAAACGCCATAACTATTGCGCTTGCCGACTGAATTTCTCCCCTTAAAAACTCGTCAAAGCCGTCTTTATATACGCACTTACCGCTACTTGCACAATTAAAGCAACCAAGACAACCACCCTTAAAAGGGTATTCACGAACGTTTATAACCCTTGTTTTTCTTGGGAGCGCGTGGGTAAAGTAGGTAATCATTTCCTTTAATTGAAGGTCGTTTTCTTCTGCGTTAGTAAGAACGACGACTTCCCCATTTTCAGTCTTTTCGGTATCCATAATTTCATTTATAGCAACCTTATTGGGCACGTTATATTCAAAAGTGTTCTTTACTAAAATATCTTTTTCACAAGCGTAAAGCAGGTAGTTAAAGAAGTCAACGGCCTCTTTTTGTCCCTTCTTGGTGGTAAGGTCGTCCATATCTGCGCTAAGGCCTTTTACGTACTTTAAGTTAAGGTCAAGGGCGTTGTCTTCAATATAGCGATGAGCCGTCCAATCGTAGAAGTGTTTAGACGTGCTAATTTGAGTTGCATATTTACCACTTAAGTCAACCTTGCTTTCTTTAAGAAGTTCAATGAAACGATGTAATTGATAGGGTGCAATAAAGGTGTAGACGGGGTAGGAAAAAATTAAAAGGTCGGCATCTTCTATCTTCTTAAGAGCAGGCTCCATATTCTTTTCAAGAGCCTTAATTTGTGCGCCTAAATGTAGATAATCAAAGGAAATAGTGGGATATAAAATTTCAAGATACCTGCTCGTTTGCAACGTGATGCTATTTTTCCCCTTAGGACTGCCGTTAAGCACTAATACTTTGTTAATTTTGTTGATAATTTTCCTCATATCATATTGGTCTTCCTATTATATCATAAAAGTTGTGTCTTGAAACACTTTATTTTATGTGTTATGCTAAATATAGAAAAACATAAGGAGATATATTATGACGAACAAAGTTAAGAGTGGACTTGGTGCCAAAACTTGGGTGGTAATTTGGGTTGCCGGTCTTGCAGGTCAACTTGCT
>JAZQVF010000075.1:0-4199 GCA_045631675.1 Candidatus Stercoripulliclostridium sp. | reverse complement strand
GCTGTTACTACACGTGGTATGAAAGAAGATGCAATGGTAATCATTGGTGAATGTATTGCAGATATTATCATAAATAAAGAAGATGCTGTTGAAAGAGTATCTGAAAAGATTTTAGCACTCACTCAACAATATCCACTATATAAAAACGATTTCATACTTTAAGGAGTATTATAATGAAAGTTTATCTTGATAATTCTGCCACAACTGCTTTAGATAAAGAAGTATTAGAAACAATGATTCCATACTTTTGTGACAATTTTGGCAATCCAAGTTCATTACATGGTTATGGTAGAAGAGCTTTAAAGGCTGTTGATGAGGCACGTGATACTATTGCAAAGTGCATAGGTGCGAAGTCTAATGAAATTTATTTTACATCAGGTGGTAGTGAATCTGATAACTGGGCATTAAAGGGTATTGTTGGTGCGTCAAAGCAAAAAAAGAAACATATCATTACTTCTCAAATTGAACATCCTGCTATAATGGATACCTTGGAATTTTTAAAACAAAAGGAAGGGGTAGAGGTTACTTATCTTCCCGTTAACAAGGATGGTAGGGTTAGCGTTGAAGATCTTAAGCAAGCAGTAACTGATGATACCATCTTAGTATCTATTATGTTTGCAAACAATGAAATGGGTGCAATACAACCTATTAAAGAAATAGGAAAATATTGTAGAGAAGAAGGTATATTGTTCCATACTGATGCAGTGCAAGCAATGGACTCTCAAATAATGGACGTTAATGAGTTGAATATTGACCTTCTTTCTATGTCCGCTCATAAATTTCACGGCCCTAAAGGAATTGGCGTTTTATACGTTCGTTCCGGAGTTAAAATCGAAAGATTAATTAGTGGTGGGCACCAAGAAAGAAGAATGAGAGCAGGAACTACGGATACTCCTTTAATAGTTGGTATGGCAAAAGCCCTTGAAATTTCCGTTAGAGATCGCGAGATTAATAACGAAAAACTCTCCAAGATGAGAGATGCATTTATTGACAAAGTTATTAAAGAAATTCCTTTCGTATATCTAAATGGTGGTATGGAGCACCGTTTACCTAATAACGTTAACCTTAGTTTTGAATACATAGAGGGTGAAAGCATTCTTATTAACCTTGATTTAGCAGGAATTGCAGTAAGTAGTGGTTCTGCTTGTTCTTCAGGTTCTCTTGAGCCATCACACGTCATTTTGGCATTAGGTGTAAAAGAAGAATTGGCACATAGTTCAATTAGGTTTAGTTTAGGTAAAGATACTACACAAGAAGAAATGGATTATACTTTTAACGTTTTGAAGGCGAGCGTTGAAAGATTGCGTCAAATGTCGCCTTTATTTAATATGGAAAAAGGAACTGGTTACTATGTATAACGATAAGGTACTTGAAGTTTTTGCAAATCCTCAAAACGTTGGCGAATTAGCAGATGCTGATGGTGTAGGCACCATCGGTAATGCTTCGTGTGGCGACATAATGAGAATTTATATTAAAGTTAAAGATAACGTAATTACCGATGCAAAATTTAAAACGTTTGGTTGTGCTGCTGCAATTGCAACTGCATCTATGGCTACGGATATGATTATTGGTAAAACCATTGAAGAAGCGCTTGATATTAAGAACGCTGACGTTGTTGCATTATTAGGAGGTCTTCCTCCTCAAAAGATTCACTGCTCAGTTCTTGCAGAAGAGGCAATTCATGCTGCAGTTGAAGATTATAGATCTAAGCAAAAATAATTAATAAAATGAGTGATAGACAGGATAAAATTAGGAACTTTTGTATAGTTGCACACATTGACCATGGTAAAAGCACTTTGGCGGATAGAATTATAGAGCATACTGGCTGTGTGTCCAATAGAGATATGAAAGATCAACTCCTTGACAGTATGGATATTGAAAGAGAGAGGGGAATAACCATAAAACTTACTCCCGTAAGGATGTTTTATAATCATAACGGCGAAGAATATACTCTCAATTTGATTGACACTCCTGGGCATGTTGACTTTACATACGAAGTATCTCGTTCATTGGCTGCTTGCGAAGGGGCTATATTAATTGTTGATGCAACACAAGGAATTGAGGCACAAACACTTACTAATGCCTATCTTGCAATTGATAATAACCTTGAGATTATTCCTGTAATAAATAAAATAGATCTTGCCTCAGCAGATCCTGACTCATGTAAAAAAGAAATTGAGGACGTTATAGGGTTGCCTGCAGATGATGCACCCTTGGTTAGTGCAAAAGAAGGGATAAATATTGAAGAGGTTATCAAGCAGGTTATTGATAAACTTCCTTCCCCATCTGGTAATGAAAGCGCACCTTTCAGAGCGTTGATTTTTGATAGCGCATACGATAATTATAAAGGCGCTATATGCAATATTCGTGTTGTAGACGGTGAAATCAAAGCAGGTACTCGCATAAAGATGATGGCAACTGGAAAGGTGTTTGAATGCACTGAAGTTGGTGTTTTCTCGCCAAATATGCAACCTGTGTCTTCTCTAAAAGCGGGCGAGGTAGGGTATCTTGCTGCAAGTATAAAGAACGTTAAAGATACTGCAGTTGGCGATACGATTACTACTGTAGAAAATGGCGCTGCTGATCCATTGCCCGGCTACAAAAAGGTTTTACCCATGGTTTTTGCAGGTATATATCCTGCGGATGGTTCTAAATATAATGACCTAAGAGAAGCGTTGGAAAAGTTAAATCTCAACGATGCCGCATTATTATTTGAGCCGGAGACCTCGGGCGCGTTAGGTTATGGATTCCGTGCTGGATTCTTGGGATTACTCCATATGGAAGTAATTGAAGAAAGACTTGAAAGAGAATTTGATCTTGATCTTGTTACCACTGCGCCAAGCGTAAGTTATCAAGTTAAAAAGACAAATGGGGAAATTATTGTAGTAGATAATCCCTCACACCTTCCCAATCCTACCGAAATTGACGAGATACTTGAACCTATTGTTTCTGCAAGTATATATACACCACCGGAATACGTTGGCTCTATTATGGAATTGTGTCAAGAAAAAAGAGGGGTATTTATTACTTTAACTTATCTTGATCAATCTCGTGTAAAGGTGGATTATAAAATACCACTTGCAGAAATTATTTACGATTTCTTTGATGCGTTAAAATCACGCACACGTGGGTATGCAAGTTTAGAGTATGAATTGGATGGATATAGTGCAGACGATTTGGTTAAACTTGACTTCTTGTTAAATGGTGAACCTTGCGATGCACTTTCTCTTATCGTTCATAGGGATAAAGCCTATGCTCGTGGAAGAAGGATTGCTGAACGTCTAAAGGATGTAATTCCACGCCAAATGTTTGAAATACCAATTCAAGCAACTATAGGTACAAAGATTATTGCTCGTGAAACCGTTAAAGCATTGCGCAAAGACGTTCTTGCAAAATGTTATGGTGGTGATATTACGCGTAAGAAAAAATTACTTGAAAAGCAAAAAGAAGGTAAAAAGAGAATGCGTCAATTTGGATCAGTATCCATTCCATCAGAAGCATTTATGTCTATACTTAAATTTGATGAAAACGACTAACGGATTGTATTTACATATACCATTTTGTTTGTCAAAATGTACATATTGCGACTTTTATTCTGTATCTATTGATACAAATATAATGAATTTGTATGCGGATGCGCTAGTAGAAGAAATTTGCAACGTTGCAAAAAAAACACAGAATAAACTTGTTGATACTATTTATATTGGAGGTGGAACACCAAGTGTGTTTCCACTTCTTTGTTTAGATAAAGTAATTAACGCTATCTATAAACATTTTAACGTACAACTCAATGAATTTTCAATAGAAGCGAATCCTGCAACAAACATACCTTTTCAAGAATATAAAAAATTAGGTATAAATAGAATTAGTTTTGGTATTCAAACATTAAATAATGATCTTCTACGTTTAATAGGTAGAAGACATAATCGTGACGTTGCGCTTAAAACAATAGGGGATGCTCAGGATTATTTTGATAACGTTTCTTGTGATTTAATGTTGGGGCTTCCTACGCAATCGATGGAAGACGTTATTGATTCAAGCAATATATTATCCAAATTTGTTAGTCACGTTTCCGTTTATATGTTAAAGTTATCAAGCGGTGTTAAAATGCAAAGAGACATAGATAGAGGCACTCTTAAATTGCCCGACGATGATCTCACCGTTGATTTTTATGATAAGGCATACGATATACTAAAGGC